>JAYSOF010000037.1:0-15739 GCA_043723165.1 bacterium | reverse complement strand
GGTGGCGAGCTCACCGAACCGAAGCGGTTCAGCACGCTCGTCGAGACGTACCTCGGTGTCATCGATGGGGAAAAGCTCAAGACGTACCTCCGCGGTGAGATCACGCAGGGTGTGCACGTGAACTTTAAGAACGTGGTGAGCTCTTCGCGTGTGAAGATTCCGTTCGGCATCGCGCAGGTTGGGAAAGCGTTCCGGAACGAGATAACGCCGGGAGAGTTTACGTTCCGCTCCCGAGAGTTCGAACAGATGGAGCTCCAGTTTTACGTGAAGCCGGACGAGGCAGAGTCTTTGAGGTGGTTCGAGTACTGGAAGGAGCAGCGGAGGAACTGGTACCTCTCGCTCGGCATGCGCGCAGAAAATTTGAATTTCAAAAAGCACGTGAAGCTCGCCCACTACGCGAAGGCTGCGTTCGACATCGAGTACAACGCGGGCGGGGAGTGGAAGGAGATGGAGGGAATCCACCACCGGGGAACGTGGGATCTATCGCGCCACGAAGAGTTCTCGAAGCAAGACCTCACGTACTTCGATGAGGAGACGAAAGAGCGCTACACGCCTATGGTCATCGAGACGTCTGGTGGCGTCGACCGCGCGATGCTCTTCTTCCTCATGGATGCGTACCGGGAAGAGGAGGTTAAGGAGGGTGACGTGCGTGCGGTACTGAAGCTCCACCCGAAGCTCGCGCCGTACAAGGTCGCGATCTTCCCGCTCCTCGCGAACAAGCCTCAGCTCGTTTCGAAAGCTGAAGAGATTACGAGAGAGCTCAAGAAGTCGTGGATGGTTGCGTTCGATGGTCGCGGTAACATTGGAAAGCGGTACCGTGCGCAGGATGAGATCGGAACGCCGTTCTGTGTGACCGTAGACTTCGACAGCTTGGAGAAGAACGATGTGACGGTCCGTGACCGGGACACCATGGAGCAGGTTCGGATCCCGATTGCAGACCTCAAAAAGTACCTGGAAGAAAAACTCTCCTAACGGAGAGTTTTTAGTTTGCTCGCCCAAGCGGGGTGCGGTACCATTGAGGAAAATACATGGCAAAACCGTACGAACGAATCGTTTTGAAGAACGGCCTCCGTGTGCTCTTGGTCCCACAGAAGGGGAGCCTCGCGACCACTGTTGCCGTGCTCGTTTCAGCAGGCTCGAAGTATGAAACGAAGGAACAGAACGGCCTCTCTCACTTCCTGGAACACATGTGCTTCAAGGGAACTGTGAAGCGCCCGAGGCCAATAGATATTGCCGGTGAGCTCGACGGGTTGGGAGCTGACTACAACGCGTTCACGAGCGAGGAGATGACGAGCTACTACGCGAAGGCAAAGAACGGCGCCGCGCCGAAGCTCGTCGATATCGTCGCTGATATGTACGTGAACCCGGTGTTCAACCCGCACGATATCGAGAAGGAGCGTGGGGTGATTATCGAGGAGATCAACATGTACGAAGATCTCCCACAGCGGAAGGTGCAAGAGCTCTTCATGAACCTTGTGTACGGTGACCAGCCGGCGGGGTGGGATGTTGCTGGTACCAAAGAGAACGTCAGGCGGTTCACGCGCGACGATTTCATTTCGTACCGTTCCCGCCACTACGTACCCCGCGCGACGGTTGTCGTGGTTGCGGGGGGGTTCAGCCGTAGCATCTTGAAAGATGTAGAGTGTCACTTCATGCCGCTCGCACCCGGTAAGAAAGATAAGAAGCTCAAGGTGGTTGAGTCACAGCTCGCGCCGAACGAGCTCATCCGCTTTAAGGAGTCAGACCAGACGCACGCGGTTCTCGGGTTCCGCACTTTCGACGAGTTCGATGAGCGGAGATTTGCACTCCAGGTGCTCGCGGACATCTTGGGTGGCGGTATGGGCTCACGGCTCTTCCAGCTCGTCCGCGAGAAGCTCGGCGCTGCCTACTACGTTCGCGCCGGTGCTGACCTCTACTCAGACCATGGCCTCCTCACGATGTCTGCGGGGCTCGACCATAAAAAAGTTGAGGTTGTCCTCGAGGCAATTCTCGGCGAGTGTGCTCGGTTCACGAAGGATCTCGTGCCGAAAGATGAGCTCGCCCGCGCGAAGGAGCACTTGACCGGAGGACTGCTCCTCTCGCTCGAGACGTCAGATCAGTTGGGGTACTACTACGCGGGACAGGAAATTTCAGGACGGCGGATCATGGGGCCCAACGTGCTCGAACGGAAGGTGCGAGCTGTAACATCTGAGCAGGTTAAGAAGGTTGCCCGGGAGGTCTTCGTAGATCGGGGGTTGAACCTCGCGCTCATCGGTCCAGCGAAGGGCACGTCGTTCAAGAAGCTCCTCAAGGTTCGTTAGGATACCCATAAGATAATCACGTGAAAAAGAAATTTTACATAACGACGACCCTGCCCTATGTGAACGCTGCACCACACATCGGCTTTGCGCTCGAGATTATTCAGGCAGACATCATCGCCCGTTACGAAGCGCTCCGCGGGGCAGACGTGTTCTTCAACACCGGTACCGATGAGCACGGGATGAAAATCTATAGGAACGCGCAGGAAGCTGGGCAGGATCCGCAAGCTTACACAAACGAGTACGCGGAGAAGTTTCGCGCGCTCATCCCGAAGCTCGGCATCTCGCCGGACGTGCACTTCATCCGAACTACCGACCCGAACCACGTGGCCGCTGCGCAGGAGTTTTGGAGCCGCTGCGCTCTGAATGGAGACGTATACCGGAAGACGTACCGGGTGAAGTACTGCGTGGGGTGCGAGCTCGAGAAGACAGACTCAGAGCTCGTCGATGGGAAGTGTCCGGTTCACCCGAACCTTGAGCTCGAGCTGATTGAAGAAGAGAACTACTTCTTCAAGTTTTCGAGGTACCAAGAACCGCTCCTCGAACTGTACCGAGAGCACCCAGACTTTGTGGTGCCCAGGAGCCGGTTGGGAGAGATCCGAAATTTCGTTGAGGGCGGGTTGCAAGACTTCAGCATCTCTCGTCTCAAATCGAAGATGCCGTGGGGCATACAGGTTCCGGGGGACGATGCTCAGGTGATGTATGTGTGGTTCGATGCACTCGTGAACTACATCTCGACCCTCGGTTGGCCGAGCCCCTCTTTCGAGGAGTGGTGGGGGACAAAAGAAAAACCGAATGCGCTCCAGGTTGCGGGAAAGGATAACCTGCGACAGCAGTCCGCTATGTGGCAGGCGATGCTCATGTCGGCCGGTATCGCGCCGTCTCGGCAGATTATGATTCACGGGTTCATCACGGGTCCGGGTGGGCAGAAGATGTCTAAGTCTCTCGGAAATGTCATCGATCCGTTCGAGGTTGTTGATCGGTATGGCGTAGATGCGCTCCGGTACTGGGTTGCCCGTGAGGCGAGCACGTTCGAAGATTCGAGCTTCACGTGGGAGCAGTTCAAGGACGCGTACAATGGTAACCTCGCGAACGGGTTGGGTAACCTCGCGAGCCGTACGGTGAAGATGGCTGCGAACTCGGGTGTGGTGTTCAGCGAGAACACTGCCCCGATTGCTGAGCTCGCCGAACTGGAGGAGCGCTACCACCGCGCGTTCGCTTCGTTCGATGTTCAGGCTGCGGCTCACGTCGCGTGGGAAGCTGTCGGCGTGTGTGACCGGTTTGTGCAGTCCACCGAACCGTTCCGTACGGTAAAGACCGATCCAGAGAAAGCAAAGCGCGACCTCTCAACCCTCCTCTCTTCGATGGATCTCTTGGTGAGGCTCGTACGCCCGATGCTTCCCGAAACAGCGGAGCATATTTCAGGGGCGATCAGGAACCCGAGTGCAGGTCTCACACCGCTCTTCCCACGCATCAGTTAGCACTACATTTCGAACGTGTTGACAAGTACCTGTTCTACACGGTACGGTTCAGTCAGCTTACCTGATTAACCATTAACAAGAGAGGTGTGTATGCGCAAACCCAAGAGGGCGATCATCTTTGATTTAGATGGAACGCTCGTAGATAGCACGAGCTCCGGGCTCGAGAAGATACGTACCATTTTAGCTGCGAACGGTATCGGGTACTCTCCTGAGAAAGAGAGTGCTCTCCTCGAGGGGTGGGGACTGGCGACCTCCGAGCTCCTGTGTGGAGTGTTCGGTGTGTCCGTAGAGCTCGCCGGTAAGATGAGCGAAGAGTGGGAGAATGCCGGCACCGTCCCCCCGATGTTTCCGGGGGTAGATGAGATGTTTTCCTACGCTAAAGAAAACGAGCTCGCCCTCGTCCTCATGACATCACGGAGCAAGCCGAACGGGATGCGCGTACTGAACCACCACCGGTGTCTGGATCAGTTCTCGCTCGTTGAGGAGCTGGGCAGCAAGGAGTTCAAAAAACCAGACCTTCGGGTTTTCATCGAACCGCTCACCTTCCTCAAAGAGGTTTTCAACATCACGCGCGAAGAGTGCCTCTACGTCGGCGACACGATCGTTGATGTGAGGTGTGGCGTCGCCGCTGGTGTTGAAACGATCCTCGTTCTCTCCGGTCCGTGTACACCCGAAATCGCCATGGCTCACGGTGTTCACTCGGGCCACGTGATCGATTCGATCGCCTCACTCCCCACGTGGATCGATTCACATAAATGATGCCTCCGTCCTGCTCGACTTTCCGAGTAGGGCGGATTTTGTTTTAATGGGTAGGTGATTCGCTATGTTGATGCACACACCCACGCGCAGTTTCCAGCCTACGACGGAGACCGGGAGCTCGTGCTCGCCCGCGCCCGCGAGGCGGGTGTTTCTGTGGTGAACGTTGGGACTGATATCGTGACGTCCCGTGCCGCGGTCGAGCTCGCCCGAGAGAACCCGGGGCTCTGCTACGCTACGATTGGTTTGCACCCTGTGCACGCGGTTGAGTCCTTCGGAGACGCTGGGGAGGGGTCGACCGGAGAGGCTCAGTCGTTCGATGAAGCGGCGTTCCGTGATCTCGCCGGAGATCCTTCGGTTCTCGCGATCGGTGAGTGCGGCCTCGACTACTTCCATGTGGGGGGTGAGTTGGCGCGCGCCCGGCAGGCAGAAATTTTTATTCAGCAGATTGAGTTCGCCGGGTCGGTAGGGAAACCTCTCATGATCCACTGCCGGAACGCTTTTCCCGACTTGATAAAACTCTTAGGAGCCAACCGTTCGAAGTTGCGAGCAGGTTCATCGGGAATCATCCACTTCTTCGCGGGGACAGCTGAGGAGGCTCGTTCGCTCCTCGATCTCGGGTTTTCCTTTACGTTCGGTGGGGCGCTCACGTTTCCCGAAAAGCCGGGTAAGCCGAACCAGTACCGTGAGATTGTAGAAGTGTTGCCGATCGATCGGGTGCTCTCTGAGACGGACGCGCCGTACGTTGCGCCAGCATCACACCGGGGAAAGCGGAACGAGCCCGCGTACGTTACCGAGGTGGTTTCAAAGTTAGCCGAGGTGAAGCGGGTGAGCATCGAGATGATGGCTGAGCAGATTCTCCAAAACGCGAGGCAGGTTTTCGGAAGGAGCTTCTAAAAAAACTCCCGGATTTTTCGGGAGTTTTTATTTTAGCGGAGCATGCGCGCACCGACGACAAAGTGGTGGTGCACCGAGCTCGGCACAGAGAGAAAGAGCAGTGACGATAGCACGAGGTGGATGAGCGCGAGCGCATACACGTTCCGGTACCGTTGGAAGAGGAGTGAGAATGCAATCCCGCCGACGAAGGTTACCGAGACGAGGAACGCATTCGGCAGGTGGCACACCGAAAATACAATTGCTACCGCGGTAGCTGCGCTCTGGTTATCTGGAACGAGCGGACGGATACGGTTCGTGAAGTACGAGCCGAGGATGATTTGCTGTCCGAGGGTCCAGAGGTACCCGTTCAAGAGCTTGGGGAGTGCGGGCACCCCAGCGGTGAACCCGTACCCGACCTCTCGTGACCCGATCGCTCCAATGGCGAGCAGGGCGAGCGCGGGGATTGCAATTTTTCCGTTCTTTAGTCCGAGCGATGTAAACGTTTCTCCTCTCGTGAGCCAGCTCACGAGGATGAACATGCCCGCGAACGGCAAGATGAGGAGCGGTCGGTCGGGGTAAATCCAGAGCTGTGCGAGGAGGAGGGTGAAGATCATCCCAACTTCGCACCAGCCAGATGTTCGTTCCATAGAACCCTCCGAGGTTATAAAGGTGGTTGCTGAGGGTAAGGATACCACATATACCTCTTTTCTTGTGTGATTGACATTATACTATATTTTATTTATAATACTTATAGCGTTTTAGTTTAATTTTAAAACTAGCCGAACGAGAGGAACTTAACGTATGCCAGACCTCCACATGGATCCCTGTGCGAGCTGTGGTAAGCTCGTGGCGACGCACTGGAAGTTCTGCATCAGCTGTGCTGCTTCGAACCTGAGGTTTGACCCGGTAGAGTTTGCCCTGCAGTTGGGTTCGAGCGTAGAAGATTTTCGGGCGAAGGAGTGCAATTTTGACCACCCGGAAGCGGTGAGGTATATAAGGGAAATGAAGGAAGATCCAGACCTGTTATTTGATAACCCGTTTTGCTCTGTTTGCGGGGCGAGGCTCATACCATCTCAGAACTGAGGGAACACCGCGATGAATTTCGTGGTGTTTTTATTAGCCAGCTTGCCTGGTTGAGAAACTTCGACCGCTCTCGTACAATCAACGTATTCATGAAACCGTACGATTTTAGCGAACGAGAACCGTTCTGGCAGAAGAGGTGGCGTGCTGAGAGGGTGTACGAGCCTTCCCTCGTGATGCCGAACGAGAGCCGGAAGCCGTTCTACAACCTCATGATGTTCCCGTACCCCTCAGCTGAGGGTCTCCACGTTGGGAATATGTACGCGTTCACGGGGTCAGATATCTACGGGCGGATGAAACGGATGCAGGGGTACGACGTGTTCGAGCCGATCGGGCTCGACGGGTTCGGCATCCACTCAGAAAATTACGCGCTCAAGATCGGCACGCACCCGGTGGCGCAGGCGGCGACATCAGAGAAGCGGTTTTACGAACAGCTCGAGCGGATCGGGAACGGCTTTGCGTGGGAGGAGCGCCTCGAGACGTACGCGCCGAACTACTACCGGTGGACGCAGTGGGTTTTCGTTAAGCTTTGGGAGCAGGGCCTCGTGTACCGCAAGAAGCAGTCGGTGAACTGGTGCCCATCGTGCAAGACAGTGCTCGCCGACGAGCAGGTTGAGGATGGAAAGTGTGAGCGGTGCGATTCGGTTGTCGAACGGCGCGATCTCGAGCAGTGGTTTTTCAGGATCACCAAGTACGCGCACGAGCTCCTTACGAACCTCGATACGCTCGACTGGGCGGAGAAGGTAAAGATTGCCCAGCGCCGGTGGATCGGAGAGTCAGAGGGGGCGAGAATTAAATTTCAAATTTCAAATTCCAAATTTAAACTTGGGGAAGTTGAAGTGTTTACTACGCGCCCCGATACGCTTTTCGGCGTGACTTTCCTCGTCGTTTCTCCGGAGCTTGCGCACGGGTGGGTTTCAGCGGGATGGAAACCGTCTCCCGATGTGGAGCGGTACATCGATCACACTATTGCGCACCGTGCGAAGAATCAGGAGGAGGAAGAGAAGAAGCCTAAGACCGGAGTATTCTCGGGGTTAAACGCCGTGAATCCAGTGAATCAAGAATTGATCCCCGTATGGGTTTCTGACTATGTGCTCGCGGGGTACGGTACGGGAGCGATCATGGCGGTACCAGCGCACGACGCGCGCGACTTTGAATTCGCGAAAAAATTCGATCTACCCATTCGTGCCGTCGAGTATCCAGCAAAGGGAAAAAATCCGATTATTATTTCCGATGATGGGCACGGATCTGAAATTTTGAGAAAGTTTCTTGCGGAGGGGCCCATAGCAGCCGACGATAATTTAGATGACATCAGATTGTTCCACTCTGGAAACTTTTCAGGTATGTCTGCAGGTGAAGCAATATGGAAGATAGCTGAGGCCGCCGGGGGCAGGCGCGAGAAGCAGTACCGTCTCCGTGATTGGCTCATCTCTCGCCAGCGGTACTGGGGTGCGCCGATTCCGATGATCCACTGCGATGCGTGCGCGGCTAAGGGTGTGGGCGAACAGGAGGGGATGCCAGGCTGGTACGCGGTACGTGAGGCTGACCTTCCGGTCGAGCTCCCGATGGTAGAGAACTTTCGCCCGACGGGGAGCGGACTCTCTCCGCTCGCCTCGGTGCCGAGCTTCCACGAGACGACCTGTCCGAAGTGTGGCGGGAAGGCTCGCCGAGAAACTGACGTGTGTGACACCTTCCTCGATTCTGCGTGGTACTACCTCCGGTACCCGAGCGTTCCCGATGCGACCGAAGCGTGGAATCCGGAAATCACGAAACGGTGGGTGCCGGTGGATATGTACATCGGCGGAGCAGAGCACTCGGTGCTCCACCTCCTCTACGTTCGCTTTGTGGCGCTCGCACTGCGTGATGCGAAGCTCGTCCCGTTCGGCGAGCCGTTCAAAAAGTTCCGCGCGCACGGGCTCCTCATCAAAGATGGTGCGAAGATGTCGAAGTCGAAGGGGAACGTCGTGAACCCGGATGAGTACATTGCCCGCTTCGGAGCCGACGCGCTCCGCACGTACCTCATGTTCTTAGCCCCGTTCGAGCAGGGGGGAGACTTCCGTGACCAGGGTATTCTCGGGGTGACCCGGTTCCTCGATCGCGTGCTGAAGCTTAGGGATAAAGTTTCTCCTGGGGGAGAGGAGCCTAAAGCTATTCAGAGCGCGGTGCACCGCGCAATCAAGAAGGTTACCGGAGACATCGAGTCGTTGCAGTATAACACCGCTATCAGTGCGCTCATGATTCTCTTGAACGAGTTTGAGGGAGCGTCATCTGTTTCCCGTGCTACGTTCGAAACGTTTTTGAAACTCCTCGCCCCGTTCGCTCCGCACCTGACTGAAGAAGTTTGGATGGACCTTGGGAACAGTGGGTCGGTGCACCTTTCGAATTGGCCAACTCACGATGAGAGGTACCTCGTTGAAAAAACGTTCGAGCTCATCGTGCAGGTGAACGGGAAGCTCAGGGGAACGGTCAGGGCAGAGAACGGGATTACTGAGGGTGATGCGGTACTCCTCGCCCGTAGCGTGCAGGGCGTTCCCGATTCGTTCGATCGCGCGATTTTCGTTCCGAACAAACTCGTCAATTTCGTCGTGAAGAGTTAACGTATACCTAACATGTCAAAGCCAACCGGGTTCCTTATCTTCTTGTTTATTGGAGGCTTGCTCGTTTTTGCAGCTACCCAGCTCATCTCGGGAACTGTGAAACCCGAGAGTGCTCTCTCTATCTTCAGCCTCAACTCTCCGCTCAAAGTTCCGGTCACGGTCAAGAACCCACAGGTTGGGAAGCTCCCGACGGTTGGCCAGAACGGTGAGACGTACGCGGGCACCTCGACGGGTATGCAGCAGCCAGGGGTTAAGCCTCCGATCGGGTGGACGGCTGAACAGCTTTCCCCGTACTACGGGCAGGTAAAAATTTCGAACGTGAGGTCAGCTCGGGCGGCTGGTGAGGAGAGCGGGTTCCGGTTGGGAGCAGTCTCATCGATTCGTGAGCCCCTCACGGTGACCGGTTGGCACGTGAAGTCTAACAAGAGCGACACGCTCATCCCCGATGCGATTTCAGACTACGTTCCGTTCGGGATTCCTGTGAGTGTTCCGATCGCACTCCCCGCAAACGGTTCTGTTACCGTCTCTAGTCGTGAGAGCCCGATAAAAGAGAACCTCCGGATGAACTCGTGCATCGGGTACCTGAACGAGCGGTACTCGTTCTCGCCGGTGCTCCCTTCATCGTGCCCGAAGCCGTACGCTCAGCGTGAGGAAGTTGCTGCGTTCCCGGGTGACTGCCAGACATTCATCCTCTCGATGATCTCGTGCCACGCCCCGACCACGAACGAGGTATCTAAGTTTTCGGGTTACAGCTACCAGGCGTGCCGGGCGTTCCTCGAGCGCTTCACGTACGCTTCGTGCTACACGCGCGAACGCGCGAAGAGCTCGTTCTTCTCGAACGAGTGGAGGGTGTGGGCGAACGTGTACATCCCGTTCGATTCGAACCACGACCGGGTGCTCCTCTTAGATACCTCGGGTCTCTTGGTTGATCAGTACGTCTACTAGCCAGTTTATCGCCGTTCTGCGAGCGTGAGCGAAACGATGTGTTCCCGTTTCCCGCGGAGCACGGTGAGCTTCACGACTTCTCCTACGTCACTCGTTTCGAGGTACTCGGGTATGCTCCGGTCTTTCGTGATTGGTGTTCCGTTCCAGGCGGTGACGATATCATCTTCCTTTATCCCAGCTTTTTCGGCTGGACTCCCCGGTATGATGGCGAGGTCGAACGAGTGCTCTTTAGTTACGAGTGCCCCGTAGGCAATCGAGGTGTGGAGGTGCTCATGGTTCCGTTCGTCGAGGGTTATGTAGCGGAACCCGACGAGTGGACGGCGGATCCGGCCGCAGGCGAGTATGTCTCGGAAGTCGCGCTCGGCTCCCCGGATCGGTATCGCAAAGCTGATGTTCTCAGCGGTCGCGAGCACGGCAGCGTTGATGCCGATGACGTCTCCGTATAGGTTCACGAGCGGACCCCCAGAGTTGCCCGGGTTGATTGAAGCGTCGGTCTGAATGAGCCCCCGCATCTGCTGTGGGGGAGACTCGGGGTCTGCCTGCGCGGCGACCGAGCGTGAGAGTCCGGAAATGATTCCCTTTGAGACGGTGTTTTGAAAAATGCCGAGCGGGTTTCCGAACGCGAGGACAGTCTGTCCGAGCTCGAGCGGGTAGTCGGGTGCGAGCGCGATCGTGGGGAGGTTCCGCTCCGGCTCGACCTTCAGTATTGCGATGTCTTCTACCGGATCGCGCGCGAGGATTGCCGCGCGGTACACCACACCGTCGCTCGTCGTGATCGAACAGTCAGCATCGCGGTCGTCGATGACGTGCTTGTTTGTGAGGATGATTCCGCTCCGGTCCGCGATGAACCCGCTCCCACCACCCACAGCGACGAAGCCTCGCTCATCGATCCGTTCGCGGGGAATTCGGACGGGAGATTTCTTGTCGCGCCTGCGTTCGGCACGGAGCTCGCGCTCGACGTCAGATGCCGGGCGTGAGACGGAGATCGAGACGATCGCCGGCATGACGCGCTTGATGGTTCTCGTGACCTCTGTTTCTTCCCGCCGGCGGAATATCATTGTAGGTATTGTAACAAAAAAACACCGCCCCGTCTTTTAGAAGATTTGGGGCGGTGTTTCAGGAAACTACTTTCGCTTCTTAGCGGCTTTCTTCGTAGCTTTCTTCTTCGTTACTTTCTTTACTTTCTTTGCTACCTTTTTCTTTGCCATATTTTTATTTGTGGTTGCGTACCGCTCAATCGTCGACCGCCGATCGAGTTCAGGAGTGTCCCTCCCGAAGTACTACATTCATTATAGAAGAAATTTTTTCTGAGAACTGTGGATAACTAATTTTTTTCGTAATTTTTGTTCTTTCGGGAAAATATTTTTATTTTTGTTTAAAATTTTCTTCGCTCGAACTCTCTGCCCGACAAAACAGGCACGCCGAAAGGCGTGCCTGTTTATCTGCGGAGGGTACAGGATTCGAACCTGTGAGGGGATTTCTCCCCAACCGCATTTCGAGTGCGGCGCGTTAGACCACTCTGCCAACCCTCCTCTAGCCTGTTAAACGTCGTGTGCCCCCGGGAGGAATCGAACCTTCATTTTATCCTTAGGACGGATCTGTTCTATCCATTGAACTACGGGGGCGGTAGGGCCCTAACCCTCCGGCAGGCAGGTTTAGTTATAGAATAAGTTGCTGTTAGTTACAAGATTTGCTAGGATAGACCGCGTTAGTTGGCGCGCTTAGCTCAGTGGTAGAGCGTTTCGTTGACATCGAAAAGGTCACTGGTTCGATCCCAGTAGCGCGCACAGCTCTTTCGAGTCGGGTGGGTCTATGCCGGGTACGGTGTATACCCATCGAATAACTGGTGTTATTATTTTCCCGTTCATCCTGGGCCTATAGTAAAGCGGTATTACGCCTCCATGGCATGGAGGAAGTCGGGGTTCGACTCCCCGTAGGTCCACATTATAACATTCGCTCGAATTTATTTTCAAAACAAAGTATAGCGCACGCGCGGAGCGCGTGGTGGCTCTAAACTAAATCGTACGCTCGACGAATCGCCCTGCCACCGCCTCGCAGAGCCTCGGCAACCCCGAAAGAAAAAACACTCCTTGCATATCTCTTTTGGCGGAGGTGAAATTTCTTTTGAAAAAGGAAGGGGTGTTTTTCTTTCGGGGTTCTGCCCTCCAAGTATTCGGTCGGTGTGGCGGGACGAAATGTGGACTCGGTTTTGCCAAAACTATTTTCTGGGGAAAAGGATTTGGCAAAACCTCGGCTGACTTTTGTTTTTGCATTTTGTCCGCGCGGAGGAGGGGTCTGGGGAGGAATCCGCGCGGGCTTTTTTGAATTGCGCAAGGCTATAAATTTTGATATTATGAAATCACTATGAACAAAATAACCTTGGGTATTGTCGGGGTACTCGTGTTGGCAGTTGTCGGCTTTTTCGTTTATCAACAGTCGCCGAAACAGCCTCAAATTTTACAAAAAATTACAATCGCGCAAGCGTTTGAAGTATTTTTATATGCACCTCTGTATGTCGCTCAAGAAAAAGGATTTTTTAAGGACGAGGGTCTTGATGTGAATATCACAACGGCTGGAGGCGACGAAAAAGCGTTTGCCGCGCTTTTGAGTGGTGATGCGCAATTCGCCGTAGGCGATCCAACCTTTGTCGCAGTCTCCGGCGAAAAAGGTCAACCAGGAAAAGTTGTCGCCGCTGTACTTCGCGGAGTTCCATTTTGGGGTGTCGCAAAGAAAGCGAGTATTGGAACGATTTCAACGCCATCTGGTTTGAATGGGTATAGCGTTGCGACTTTTCCATCGCCATCAACTGCTTACGTTTTGCAGAAAAAGATGTTTCAAGCGGCAAATATAAAATCAAACATCAAAGAAACGGCGTTCGGTTCTCTGCTCGTTGCCCTTGATACCGGAGCAGTAGACATCGCCTTGGAGTTAGAGCCAAATGTGTCAACGGCAGTAAAAAATGGCGACCATGTTGTCTACTCACTCAACGACTACTATCCAGAATTTGCGGTTACGGGTATGACTGCATTACCAAGTTATGTTGAGCAAAATCCCGAAACAACACAAAAAGCTGTAAACGCACTTCAAAAGGCGATGATATACATTCGCCAACATCCAAACGAAGTAGCCGACTTCCTCATTACAAAATTCCCTGATGTGCCGAAGGACATCGCCGAGAATGCTGTTCAAAACATGATAAAGGCGGGGGTCTTCCCGAGTGATACAGTTATCACTAAGGCCGGTTGGGAAGCCGCCATCCAAGCACGCTTGGATGTTGGCGATTTGAAATCCGCCGCGCCTTATGAAAACTATGTCATTACAAACTTCTCGGAGCGAGCGAAGTAGTATTGCTTCGATAAAAACTGAAAATGTATCAAAACAATTTCCCTCCAACGGAGGGGAATTGTTGGTATTAGAAAATATTTCGCTTGATGTAAAAGCGGGTGAAATTCTTGCTATTGTCGGCAGAAGTGGTTCGGGAAAAACAACACTCCTCAATATCATCAGTGGCCTTGAAAAAACAACAACCGGAGAAATTTCTGTACAGGGTTCAGTTGGATATGTTCCGCAAAAAGACTTACTTCTTCCGTGGCGAACGCTCATAGGAAACATTTTGCTTCCCGCCGAAATACAAAAAAGAAATTTGAAAACTTCTGTCATTAAGGCGAGAGATTTATTGCAAAAGAATGGATTAGCACAATTTGAAAAATCTTATCCAGCAGAAATTTCCGGTGGGATGAAGCAAAAAGTCTCTCTCATACGAACCCTGCTTCAAGATTCTGATATTGTCCTTTTTGACGAACCATTTTCCGCGATAGATTTTGATGCACGCTTGCAGTTGGTAAAAGAAATCCGCTCATATATTGTATCCGCTCAAAAAGTCGCCATCTTTGTTACGCATAATATTGAGGAGGCAATCGCGGTATCTGATAAACTGGTTGTGTTCAGTGAAAGACCAGCCAAAGTTATTTATCGAACGAATATCACTATTCCCGATGAATACCGCGATCCTGTCAATGTGAGAAAGAGCAAAGATTTCCAAGAACTTTTTGAGCGGATTTGGAAATTGATGAGCAAATAAGTATGAAAAAATTTCTTTATAAAATCTCACCGTTTTTACTTTTTGTCATCATACTGACAGTGTGGCAAATGTTTGCTTCCCAATTTCCACGATTTAATTTTCTTTTTGGCTCGCCTTCGGAAATTTGGGCTTCACTTGTTCAAAATACCGCAAGTGGACTTCTCGTCGGTGACTTTTTAATAACTGGCTTTGAGGCATTAACGGGCTTTGTTCTTGGCGTAATCTTTGGAACAATAGCAGGGTTCGTTCTTTGGTATTCGCCCCTCGTAGCGCGTATTTTTAGGCCATACATCGTCATTTTGGGTGCAATTCCGATATTTGCTTTCGCCCCTATGGTTATCGTTTGGTTCGGGATTGGTTTGAGTATGAAAATTGCGATGGCGACACTTGGTGCTTTCCTTGTTGCACTTACGCAAGCATATGAGGGAGCAAAAAGTATTGATGCTGAGGAATTTCGCCTATTGAAAATTTTTGGCGCAACGCGCTTTCAAATTTTTCAAAAAGTCATTTTTCCGTCTTCACTTTCTTGGGTTCTTGCCTCAATGAAACTCAATGTCGGTTTTGCGCTTCTCGGTGCGTTCATAGGAGAATTTATTTCCTCAAACCAAGGACTCGGACATTTTATGATTCGCTCGGGTTCGTTGTATGACATTCCATCGGTATTCGCCGGAGGCGCATACCTTGTTTTGCTCGCTTTGTTGTTTAATCTTATTGTTCTTTTTGTTGAAAAGAACAAGATGAAAATTATTGAGTTCTTTTCTGTTGATAGCGAAACAAAGCGAGCATTAAAGAGTTAGCCTTGCGCAATTCAAAAAAGCCCGCGCGGATTCCTCCCCAGACCCCTCCTCCGCGCGGACAAAATGCAAAAACAAATGAGCCGAGGTTTTGCCAAATCCTTTCCCCAAAAAATAGTTTTGGCAAAACCGAGTCCGTATTTCGTCCAGCCACACTGCCCGAATACTTGGAGGGCAGAACCCCGAAAGAAAAACACTCTTTCCTTTTTCAAAAGAAATTTCACCCCCGCCAAAAGAGATATGCAAGGAGTGTTTTTTCTTTCTGGGTTGCCGAGGCTCTGCGAGGCGGTGGCGGGGCGATTCATTCTTGGTCGAAAAAGGTTCGAGCAAATGCTAAAATAACACCACAAAAAGAAAATAGCGAGCAACATTCGTTGCCCGCTATTTTTTTGTATCTATCCGTATCTATTCTCCGATCTGAACTCCGGCTTTCAGAATCGGAAACTCGACCTCAAGGACTACGTGAGATCTTTTGCCGAACGGTACCGGAACGAGATCAACCAGAAGCAGGCGCAGCGTCAGACGACCGCTGCGTGAGGAGGTGGGAGAGCCCCGACGTGATATGTACGTCGGGGCTTTATTTTTTGTGCGGGTTCACGGTAGACTGCATTGGTGGGTTTTGGTGGGGTGGCCGAGTGGTTGAAGGCGGCACTCTTGAAAAGTGCTATACCGGAAACGGTATCGTGAGTTCGAATCTCACCCCCACCGCGATAACACAAACGGACGGTCCAAGGTGACCGTCCGTTTTGTTTTTTTATTTGACAGCACCTTGCTAGCTCGCTAGATTCAGTGGGCACTTTTAACAAATCATCCAACCACTAGAGAGGGACCG
>JAYSOF010000036.1:0-9720 GCA_043723165.1 bacterium | reverse complement strand
GCAGTTTCAAGCCACCACGCGCTCCGCGCGTGCGAAGTCAGGGGTTCTGCTCGAAATGGGTTCTAACTTTTTCAAACAAACACCACCAAATTTGATTTGCATTAGAATTGACCTCGCCCGCGCCTTTGGCGCGGGCGAGGTCAATCTTTCTTCAAATTCGGAATGGTGGACCCTACCGGATTCGGACCGGTGACCTCCTCATTGCAAATGAGGCGCTCTACCAACTGAGCTAAGGGCCCAGGAACTAAACCAGTGGGCGTGGAAGGAATCGAACCTTCGACCTCTGTCTTATCAGGACAGCGTTCTACCACTGAACTACACGCCCGAAGTGAGCAGGAAAATGATAACCTAAGTTACTATTTTCTGCGAACGAGGGTGTGTATCGTACCTCGATACACGTTCTCGAAGTGAGCAGGAAAATAAAAACTACCTCGGTAACTTTAGCTTCTCGTACGCGGCGGTGTCAAACTGTGCCGTGCCCGGTTGCTTATCTCCCACTGTAAAAACGGAGGATAGGTTAGATCCTAGGAACACGGTGAGGTACACGATGATTCCGAGGAGCACGAGGGCGAGCACCCCGGCTGCAACGAGGAAGGAGAGTTGCCGGTCAAACTTCGTGATGATGGACTTGATGTAGCTCATAAATCTAGTTTCGGAAGAATATTTTGAACGTCACAGAAGCAGAGAGTCCGCCTGCCTGGTCACGGTTCATCGCAACCTTCTCAACCTGGGTAACGTACCGGAACTCCTCGATACCCCGAATGAACCGAGCAATTTTTTCCATACTGCCGTTCACATCGATCCGAGCGTTAATCGACCCGAGAGAACCCGGAGCCGCCGGGTTTTCCCCGAGAAACGAGAACGTCTGGGTCACGCCGTTCTGCGACGCGAGGAACTGAAAATCTTTCGAAACGTTGATGAGGTCCTCCTCGCGGGGAACCATCCCCTGGAGCTCTGTGAGGTAACCCTTCGCCTTCTTCACGTACTGGGTCTGGAGCCGGGCGAGCTCTCCCAATGCAGCGCTCCGGTCTGCTAGGCTCATGCGCGCCTTCTTGAGCTCATCGCTGTATGTGCTGATGTTTCCGCTGAAAAATATGAGACCCGCGGTTAGCGTGCCGAGAACCACGAGAGCCACCGCTCCTTGTGCGGTGAGTTTCTTTTGGAAATCGGTCATGGTGATATACTAACTTTAACATACTTACCTATTGCACGTGAACGATACCTCACTACACATTGAGGCGAGCGATCCGCGGTACCCGGCACTCCTCAAAAATGTTCCCGGAGCTCCCACGACCCTCTTCGTGCGGGGAACCCTTCCCGACCCCTCGCGCACGCTCGTGGCTATCGTCGGTACGAGGCGAGCTACAACCGAAGGCCTCTCCCTCGCGCGGAACGTAGCCCGCGACCTCTCGCGAGCCGGCATCTCAATCGTCTCAGGGCTCGCACTCGGCATAGACGGAGCGGCTCACGCGGGTGCAATAGAGGGAGGGACACCCACGTACGCGGTGCTCGGCAACGGGATAGATTCGATCTACCCCGCCTCCCACCAGAACCTCGCAGAGCAGATCATCAAAACGGGCGGTGGTGTGCTCTCTGAGTACGAGCCCGGTATTCCCTCGTACCCGAACCAGTTCCTCGAACGGAACCGCATCGTGAGCGGAATGTCTCGGGCGGTCATCGTGATCGAAGCGCCCGCCCGTTCGGGTTCGCTCTCGACCGCACGGCACGCAGCCGAGCAGGGGCGCGACGTTTTCGTGGTTCCAGGATCCCCCACGAGCCGAAACTACCAGGGGTCTCACTTCCTCATCCGCGAGGGTGCACGGCTCGTGACGGACGTAAAGGACATCATGGAAGACCTCGGCCTCGAGCTCCCAGGAGCCCAAGAGCCGGCTGACCCCGAGTGCCAGGCACTCCTCGCCCTAATCAGGGAGTACCCGAACGGGGTGTCCACCGAAACGCTTGCCACCGTATCAAACTCCCCCATCCCTAAAATTCTTGAAACCTTGACATTGCTCTCCTCGGAAGGAACAATTCACGAACGAAACGGAATGTTTTTCAGTTAGCTCAAAAATACACATGGCGAGCACCAAAAAAATAAAACCCGAGAGCCGAAAGAAAAAAACCCGAACGGGTAGCGTTAAGCTCGTCATCGTCGAGAGCCCCACGAAAACAAAAACGATCTCCAAGTACCTCGGCGGAGAGTACGAGGTGCACGCCTCGGTCGGGCACATCAGAGACCTCCCAAAGGGCAACAAGAAAGCGATCGATATCCCCGGCGGGTTCGTCCCCCACTACGAGATTTCGAAGGGGAAGGAAGCGGTCGTCACAGACCTGAAGCGCATCGCAGAAACTGCGAGCGAGGTGTACCTCGCGACCGATCCTGACCGAGAGGGAGAGGCTATCGCGTGGCACATCAAGGAAGCACTCAACCTCAGAGACCCTAAGCGAATCGTTTTCCACGAAATTACCGAACGGGCTGTTCACGACGCGATGGGGCACCCCCGTGAGATAGACCTGAACCTTCTCCACGCGCAGGAAGCGCGTCGCGTGCTCGACCGCCTCTTCGGGTACGGGCTCTCCGGCCTCATATGGAAGAAGGTTCGATACGGGCTCTCAGCAGGGCGCGTGCAGTCCCCCGCGCTCCGCATACTCATGGAGCGAGAGCGGGAAATCAAAGCGTTCGTCCCCGAACCATTCTGGGTGATCAGTGGCACCTTCCGTACCGGAAAGCACGAACTCCTGCTCACGTGCGAAGAGCAACCCAAGGAAGAGGCGGAAGCAGAACGGGTACTCTCTGCTGCTAAAACAAAGCTGTGGGCGGTAACTGGAGTGAAGCAGACCGAGGCAAAGCGCTCTCCCCGACCGCCGTTCACCACATCAACCCTCCAGCAGGCCGCGAGCTCACGCCTCGGCTTCTCTCCGTCCCGCACGATGTCGATCGCACAGAAGCTCTACGAGCAGGGTCTCATCACCTACATGCGTACCGACAGCGTTACCCTGAGCCGAGAGGTCGTGGGGGCAATCTACGAAACGATTGAACAAAAGTTCGGGAAAGAATCCCTCGAACCCCGCGTGTACACGACGAAGAGCAAGAACGCGCAGGAGGCGCACGAGGCCATCCGACCGACCGACCCCTCGCGCACGAGCGCCGGGAACGCCGAAGACCAGAAGAAGCTCTACCGCCTCATATGGGAACGGACGCTCGCGTCGCAGATGGCTGACGCAAAGCTCCTCCGCACAAAAATTTCCGCGAACGTGACGGGCGCTGAAATTCCAGACTTCTCTCTCACCGGCTCGGTGCTCCTCTTCCCGGGTTGGCTCGCCGCCGATACGGACGCTCGTGGCGACGAGGTAGACCTCCCCCCGCTCACCGAGGGAACGAAACTCCAAGCAGAGAACATCACCTCCGAACGGAAAGAAACGGAACCTCCCGGCCGGTACACCGAAGCGGGACTCGTCAAAGAACTCGAGAAGCGGGACATCGGCCGACCGTCGACCTACGCCTCGACGATCAAAACGATTGTCGACCGCGGGTACGTAACGAAGAACGGAAAGTCGCTCCAGCCTACCGACACCGGAGAGGTCGTGAGCACCTTCCTCGAAGAGAACTTTGGCGATTACATCAGCGACTCGTTCACCGCAGAGATGGAGAACGACCTCGACGAGATAGCGAACGGCACCCGCGCGTACAAAAAAACGCTCGAAGAGTTCTACAAACCGTTCGAGCGAGCACTGAAATCGAAGGAAAACATCGAGAAGATCACAAACCTCGGGGACGCTGACCCCTCGCTCGTGTGCCCGCTCTGCGGGTCACCGATGGTCGTGAAGCTCGGACGGAGCGGAAAGTTCCTGAGCTGCAAGCGCTTTCCCGACTGCACGGGAGCCCGGAAGCTCGACGGGTCGGTTATGGAGGGTCCAAAAGATACCGGAGAGAAGTGCCCCGACTGCAAGGACGGGAAGCTCATGGAGCGCGATGGGCGGTTCGGTAAGTTCATTGCCTGCTCGAACTACCCGAAGTGCAAGCACATCAAGCGGAGCGAGGAGGAAGAGGCGAAGGCCCGCACCGGTGTGAAGTGCCCGATCGATGGCGGGGAAATCGTCGAACGTCGCGGACGGTTCGGTCCATTCTTCAGCTGCTCAAACTACCCGAAGTGTAAGTTCATCATCAAGTCACGCCCGACGGGGAACGTCTGCAGCATCTGCGGATCCCTCATGATGGAGGGGACGAAAACGATACCCGAACGGTGCAGTAACAAGACGTGCGATAACCACAACCCGCACAAGCACCAGTAACGGTTAACGGGTCAGCACCTCAACCCCGCGGTCGGTTACGGCAACGGTGTGCTCGATGTGAGAGCTCACCGACCCGTCTTCTGTTGCGTAGCTGTCATCCTTGCACTGAACAATCGATCCTGAACCCAGAGACGCCATCGGCTCTATCGCGAGGACGAGCCCCGGAACAATCTTCATACCTGTTCCCCGGTCGCCGTAGTTACGGACATCCGGATCCTCGTGGAGGCGGAAACCTACGCCGTGGCCCGTTAGCCCCTCTACGACCGACAGCTTCGCGTTCTTGAGCGTACGCTCGATGACGTAACCCACGTCACCCAAACGCTTCCCCGGCACACACTCCGTAATCGCGCGTTCGAGCGCGAGCTCCGATGCCTCTATGAGACGCCGCACGGCAGCAACGGGCTCACCTACCGGAACGGTAATCGCTGAATCGGTCACGTACCCACGGTACGTTACGCCAGCATCGAGCTTCACTACGTCTCCGTCTTTCAGCTTGTACCTGGTGGGAATTCCGTGAACAACCGTATCGTTCACCGACGTACATATTGATGCGGGGTACCCCTTGCGAGCCCCCTCGGGTTTGTAGTTTAAGAACGTCGGAACCGCTCCAGCCTTCACCACAAACTCGCGGGCGATTTCATCGAGCTCTCGGAGCTCTACCCCAACCCGAACGTGACCGCGGAGCTCGCGGAGCAGCGCGGCTAAAATCTTGCCGGATTCACGGAGCACTGCGATATCGTTCTCGTTTTTGAGGGTTACGTTCATTCCGAATATCCGAGGGCACCCTACAGGCCGAGCTTTTTTGTCACCGATTTAAACACCTCGTAGGGCAGCGGGTCGCCGTCTACCTCGAGGACCCTAAACCCACGCTTCTTCATTTCGCTCACGATCGGGAACGTCCGGTCCCGGTACTCCACGAGGCGCGTCTCGATAACCTTCGGATCATCGAGCGTCCGCTTCTTGAGCGGTCCCGCGCAGAACGCGCAGTGGTCAACCTTAACCATCCCCAGCACGGGGAGCCCGCACACGGAGCAGATGAACCGTGCCGAATTACGCTTCATAGACGTGCCGTCCTTCACCTTGAGCCAAACGACGGTAACATTCTTCTTTCCGTACGCCCTCGCAATCGATTGGGCGAGCCCTTCCTGCTTTTCGTTCCCGAACGCCTCGTACATCGTGCGTGGTGCGCCACTGAACGCGATGCTGTAGTTCGCGTTGGAAATCTTCTCTACCGCCTTCTTGGTAATCTGGAGAACCCACGAGGGGGTGCAGAGAATTCCCGTATCGAAGAGCTTACGCTCACGAGCGAGAATCTTGTTCTTCTTGCTCTCCGGAGAGTGCACGAGGTTCTCGATGTAGTGCCCCGAATCGAAGTGGATAAAATCGAACGAACGCTCGAGGAGCTCAGCCTGGGTTCCCTTTCCCGCACCCGGAGGACCGTAGATGATGATCGCCTGTTTTGCCATGGGCTTAGATTACCACACTGACCCCTAAATAATAAAAACGAGCCACCCAAATGAATGGACGGCCCACGTAGAGAGCGCCTGCGCTAAGCGACAGGGTTGCCTGTTTTCTTCTTCCACCACGCCGGAATTGCAACGAACACGACGAGGTGAACGATGCCCCACATGACGAGAAACATCGAGATCATCATGATGAACGGGTTTGTTCCGTACGCCAAGAACGAGAGCGAGGCGATGGCGAAGTAAATGACCGAACCGATGGGCGAACCACAGATAACGGTAGCGATCAGAAATGATGCGATAGCCATCCACCTGCCCGCACTTACCCCGGTGGTGTTTTGTATATTTTCCACGAGTGTACCTCCTCTGTTATTAAGAAATAGTTACCTAAAATGCTGGAATAATTATGTACGTAATACACGTATTTGTCAATTAACTAAACCCTCACAAAATGAGGGGTTTCTGTATTTGACAAATTACTATATTAAGTATATGATAGAACCAGTACAATTAACGTAGTAATAAATTACCAACCATTCTTTTAGGGGGCTCACATGAAACTTTCCGTATTTTTTCTTCTCCTCGCAGCAGTTTGTTATTTCGTAGAAATGCTAGAAGTAGCACTGAATCCTCACGCTCCGGTAACCGTTTCGCTGGCTTTCGTGCTCCTTCTCTGTGTGTCATCCCTCCTCATTGGGATGAAGGTGGGAAGTTCTCACCAAAAAGACATAGAGATCTTCGAACGAAAGCAAGCATTTCTCGGTTCGGCGTGGATACTCATCGGTCTCGGACTCACCTCTCTCGTGCTCTCTGTCACAAAGACAGCGCTGCCAAGTGACATGACCGCAATAACATCAGCCGTGTTCATCGGGTTTGGAACCTTCTTGATGTCCCGTGCGTTTCCTAAAAAAACTACTACATAATTTATTACACTCCTCCTACACAACAACACCCAATCGAATGATTGGGTGTTTATCTTTTTCCGATGGGGCTACCCGTTCTCGTACTCGCGAACCGCGAGCTGAGAATCGATCTGTTTCATCACCTCGAGCGCTACCGAAACGACGATCAAGAGCGCGGTGCCGCCGAGCGTGAGCGTCTGTATACCCGTCACGATGTGCGTGATGTTCGGGAGAACTGCGATGATTCCCAAGAAGAGGGCTCCGAAGAACGTCGTCCGGCGGACGATCTTGCCGATGTGGAGAGAAGTGGCAGCCCCCGGCCGGATACCTGGGATGAATCCCCCGCTCCGCTGGAGGTTCTTCGAAATCTCATCGGGATCGAAGGTCACCGCGGTGTAGAAGTAGGTGAACGCGAAGACGAGGATGAAGTAGAGGGCGCTGTAGAGCACCTGGTTGTTAAAGAGGCCCGAAACGATAGCCGTGAGCCACGTGGAGAAGCTCGGAGAGAATATAGCACTCGCCTGCGCGATGAACTGCGGGAAGAGGAGGATCGAGATCGCGAAGATTATCGGGATCACACCAGCCTGGTTCACCTTGAGGGGCAGGTAGGTCGAAACGCCTCCGTAGAGCTTGTTTCCACGCACCTGCTTCGCATACGAAACGGGAACCTTGCGCTCACCTTCGTTCACATACACGACCCCAGCAATCACGATGACCGCGAGGATGGCGAAGGCGAGGTATGTCGGGAGGGTCGAGGGGTTGTAGTTAACGAGGTTCGAGCTCACCGACTGCGGGAGCGCAGAGATGATTCCCGCGAAGATGAGGAGCGAGATACCGTTCCCGATCTTGTACTCAGAGATGAGCTCACCCAACCACATGAGGAGCACGCTCCCGGCGGTCACGATGATCACGTTCGAGATCATATCGAGACCCGAGAGGTGCGGGAGCACGCCCTGGGCGGAGAGCAGGTTCAGGAAGCCATAACCCTGGAGCGCGGCGAGCGGAACGGTAAGGTACCGCGAGATGCGGTTGAACTTGGCCCGACCAGCAGCCCCCTCCTCGTAGTACGCCTTCTTGAGGTTCGGGAAGATTATCGTGAGGAGCTGCATGATAATCGTCGCCGTGATGTACGGACCGACGCCCAACATGAGGATCGAGAGGTGGCTCATTCCCCCACCGGAGAAGAGGTTAAGGAAGCCGAAGAGCTGGCTCGATGAGAAGAACTGCTGAAGCTGGAGAGCATTGATTCCGGGAATCGGAATCGCCGAGAGGAGGCGGAATACGAACAAGAGGAATAGCACCGAGAGCACCTTCTTCCGAAGGTCGGGAATCCTAAACATTCGGGTAAACAGTTCCATGGTATTCTCTTGGTTTTAGAAACCTCTACTTCACCATACCACCAGCCTTCGTAATCTTCTCGCGAGCTACTGCCGAAACCTGAATCCCCTCAATCGTGACCGGAATAGAAATCGTTCCCGTTGCGAGAACCTTCACACGAGTCTTGATCGTGCGGATTACACCGATTGCGGTGAGCGTCTTCGGGGTGACCGTACCACCAACCTTCTCCGCGATGGCTGCGAGGCGCGAGAGCGATACCGCGAGGGCAGCCGGACGCTTCACCTTGTTCTTGATACCCCGGAGCTTCGGGATGCGAATCATGAGTGTGCGCTCTGCCGAAGGGATGCGGTGACCTGAGCGAGACTTCTGACCCTTCTGTCCACGACCAGAGTACGTACCGCGCTTACCCCCACGTCCGATGCGCTGTACCTTCTTGTTGTGCTTTCTCGAAACGATCTCTTGGATGTGCATGGTAAAAAATTAGGACTGTTTCTTCTGCTCTCCGGAGACCTTGCGGAGGTTCATGGACGCGAGCGCCTTGATCGTCGCGCGGGCGTTCGCAATCTTGTTCTTCGTCCTACCCAAAATCTTTGCTGAAATGTCTCTGATGCCAACGAGCTCGAGTACCGCACGAGCGGAACCTCCGGCAATGAGACCGTGTCCCTTCCTCGCAGGTTTCACGCGAACCCGTGCCGCGCCGTACTTTGCCTCAACGTCGTACGGGATGGTCCGGTTCTCGTAGAGCACGACGGTCAAGAGGTTCTTCTCGGCCTGACGCTTAGCCTTATTGACCGAGGAGACGAAGTCGAGACCCTTCGCGACGCCGAAACCCACGCGTCCGCGGAGGTCTCCAACGACAACCGAAGCGCGGAAGCTGAAACGCTTACCTCCTGCCATAACACGGGTAACGCGACGAACTTCGAGGACCTGATCCTTAAATTCGCTCTTCGGAGCCTTATTGAATGTCCGCCTCTGTGGTGTGTTTAACATATTCTAAACGGCTATTCCGCCTTCTCGCACTCCCTCGACAACGGCCTTGACCCTCCCGTGGTACCGGTAGGAACCGCGATCGGCAATCACGCTCGCGATGCCAGCCTTCTTAGCCTTTTCGGCGATAGCCTTACCGAGGAGCTTAGCTGTTCCGAGCTTCGTCTTCTCTTCCTTGATCGTCTCAGAAGATGCTGCGGCGAGCGTCTTTCCTGCCGCGTCGTCGATGAGCTGTACGTACGTGAAGCGGTTGCTCCGGAAGATACTCATCCGGGGACGTGCTGAGGTTCCAACCACGCGCTCTCTCACGCGTCGTGCGCGGCGGTGCCTCTTCGTGTTCATGATCGTTCTTTTATTCATATCTTCGTTAGGGTAGTAGCGTTAGGAAGCTGCGGCAGCTTTCTTACCAGCCTTGCGCTGGATGACCTCGTCAGCATACCGGAACCCCTTACCCTTGTACGGCTCAGGTTTCTTGAGCGACCGGATTTCGGCCGCTGCCTGACCAACCTTAGCGCGGTCGTAACCGCTCACCTTGAGTATCGTGTTCTTTTCAACTTCGAACAAGATGCCATCCTGTGCCGCGTACTTCACGGGGTGAGAGAAACCGAGGTTCATCGTGAGCCCGTCTCCCTCCTTCGCCATGCGGAAACCGATACCCTCCAAGATGAGCGTCTTCTCAAATCCCTTCGTGAGACCGGTGATTGCGTTCGCCGCGAGGGCACGGAAGGTTCCCCAGC
>JAYSOF010000035.1:0-4189 GCA_043723165.1 bacterium | reverse complement strand
TTGTGCTGTACGACCTCTTCTGGCTCTTGAAGAGCCTGTACCTCCTCGTGTACCTCCAGCTCGCATTCCGTAAGATGCAGGCGAACCTCCGTACCGATTGGCAGTCGAAGCTCAGCCAGATCGGAGGGTGGGAGCGTATGTACCACCTGATCATCCTCCCCGTGTACGGCGAACCGTACGAGGTGATCCGTGCGAGCATGGAGAGCTTCTTCAAGACGAAGTACCCGCACGATAACATGTTTGTTGTGCTCACGATTGAGGAGCGTGGGGGAGAGGATGACCGGCTGACCGCAGAGCGGATCCGGAATGAGTTCGGCGGGTTCCCCCGGCGCTTCCTCCTCACGACACACCCGAGCAGTATCCCCGGCGAGCACCCGGGGAAGGGATCCAACGAGACGTGGGGAGCACGTGAGGCGGTGAGAGAGATCATCGATCCGCTCGGCATCCAGTACCGCGATGTTCTCGTCTCGGTGTTCGATGGCGACACCCGTCCCGCTCCTGACTACTTCAGTATCCTCACGCACGCGTTCCTCACCTCGCCTCACCCAGACCGTTCGAGCTACCAGCCGATCCCGCTCTTCATGAATAACATCCGTGATGTCTCCGTGTTCGCGCGCCTGAACGCGTTCTCATCGAGCTTCTGGCAGTTCATGCAGCAGGCGCGCCCCGAACAGCTCGTGACGTTCTCTTCCCACAGCATGCCGCTCCAGGCGCTCGTCGATGTTGGTTTTTGGAACACCGACATCGTTTCAGAAGATTCGCGCATTTTTTTCCAGTGCCTCGACCGGTACGACGGAGACTGGCGGACCGTCCCGCTCTTCTACCCGGTCTCTATGGATGCGGTGACGGGAGACGGAGTGTTCGGTGCGCTCAAGAACCTCTACAAGCAGCAGCGGAGGTGGGCGTGGGGGATTGAGAATATTCCGTTCATCGCAGAGCGGTTCTTTGCAAACAGCCGGATGCGCCTCCGCACGAAGATCTTTTGGATGTTCGCTGGGCTCGAGGGGTTCTGGTCGTGGGCAACGAGCTCGTTCGTCATCTTCCTGTTCGGTTTTCTGCCGAACGCGTTCGGTGGCACAGCGTTCCACGTGACGGTAGTTTCCTACAACCTCCCGCAGGTGAGCGGTATGATTATAAACGTGAGTACGATCGGGATCGTCGTGTCGGCAATCGCGAGCGTGCTCCTCCTGGCGCCGGAGCTCAGGAAGAAGCAGTCGAGGTGGTACTACTACGTTTGGTACGCGGCGCAGTGGGCGATCATCCCGTTCACGTTCATTATCTTCAGTGCAATTCCCGCACTCGAGGCCCAAACCCGTATGATCTTGGGGGGCCGTTTCCGTCTCGGGTTCTGGCGTACGCCGAAAGGTTCCGAAACCTCTTGAGGGATCACACATGGAAGCAATCGTAACGAGGGCGATCGTGGTGGGGAACGTCCCAATTCGTGAGCGTGATGTTTTGGTGACGCTCTACACACCAGAGTTCGGCGTGATTGATGCGCGCGCATCCGGCGCCCGCCTCATGACAGCAAAGCTCTCCCCGCACGTCGATCCGGTACGTCGTTCAATCGTACGGCTGACCAAGAAGCTAGGGTACGTTCTCGCAGACGCGCTCACCGAAGATGCGTGGGTGGAGCAGAGGGCTGATCCGACTATCGGGTCGGCGCTCGTGCGCTCGTGCGCAGCAATCCGTGCGGTCGGCGTACGGGAAGAGTGTGGTGTGGCTACGTGGCACGACATGAACCGGAGGTTCGGAGACGGAACGCTCACGCCGAAGGCTGTGCTCAAGGCTTTCGGGTACGGGGGCGCGGACCGCTGTGCACGGTGTGATCGTCCCGCTCTGCTGTGGTACGTTCCTGACCATACTCCGGTATGCTTCGACTGTTCTCGTGGGATTTCTGAGCGTGATATAGTAGTACTGTAGGGGATAGGTAATTTTGTATGTCACTCGAAGACCTCGAACACGAGCTGTACCGAACAGAAGAAAAAAAGAAAAAGAGCTCAGGTAGCCGTGTGGAGCAGGTTCCGGTTTCGGAGCCAGCTGTACCGGGTAACTGGGGCGACGTGTTGCGCGTCGAAGATCGGGATGTGAATGTTTCTCACCGGAAGACGTACGCCATTGCGCTCGCGGGAGTCCTGGCGCTCGTGGTTGGGGGGCTCACCCTCTTCTTCACCGGTTTCGGCGGATCACGTCCGACCGTCCAGCTCGATGCGTTCGTTCCCTCTCTCATCGCCCGCGGTGTTCCGTTTGATCTTTCGGTTGAGGCGATGAACCAATCTGATGTTGCAATAACGGGCGGCACCATCGAGGTGCGCCTCCCCGAGGGTGTGCGCCCCGCAGAGGGCGATCAGTCCCGTGCGGTCTTATCGGCGGACATCTCATCGGTTGCTCCGAACACGCTCACGAAGCAGTCGTTCAAGCTCTTGCCGCTCGGCGGAGAGAACACGGTTGAGAAAGTCTCAATCGTTTTTTCGTACACGTCCGGATCTGGCAGCCGCTTCGAAACGACGTTCTCGAAAGAGGTTATGATTTCGAAAGCTGCGGTTACGGTAACCGTTGCGGTTCCCGATAAGGTAATTTCAGGTTCTACGTTCGAGACGGTCATTTCGTACGAGAACAGCAGCGAGGCCACGTTCTCTGGTCTAGCATTGCGGGTAAAGTACCCAGCATCTTTTAAGGTTGTCTCGTCATCCCCGCAACCCTCGGGACCCGATGGGTCGTGGCTCGTACCGAAGCTCGCGCCGGGGGAGAGAGGTAGGGTTTCAATCCGTGGGTTTATAGATGGCTCGTCTGATGGGCAGACGACCGTCCTCGCCTCACTCGTCGCGTCTGCTGCTGGTACCGAGTACAACGTTGCGGAGCAGTCAGCGGGGATCGGTTTCTCGCCGTCTCCGGTTTCGCTCGAGGTACTCGTGAACAACCGTTCTGATTACGTTGCACAGACGGGCGAGACGCTCGCGTACATGGTGCGGTACCGGAACGAGAGCGGTATCGCGCTCGCGGGAGCGGTCATCTCTCTCCAGGTTTCGGGTGCGCTCGTCGATCCGGCGAGCGTGAAGACGAGCGGGAGCTTCAACTCAAACACGAACACGGTAACGTGGACGGCAGCTCAGGTTCCGGCGCTAAAGCTCATCGAACCAGGTGCCTCGGGTTCGGTTGACCTGAGGGTCGGACTGCGTGCATCTTCTCCGAACGTGTATTCTCCGAAAAATTTCGCGGTGAAAGTTTTCGCGCAGTTTGAATCTCCGTCGGTACCGTACTACCTCGAAGCTTCGAGCACATCAGCCATCGCAACGCTCGAGACGCGAATCGGCGGGAGCATCAGCGTTACCTCGAAGGTGTACTACCGCGACGTGGCGTTCCCGAACCCGTCTGGTCCATTCCCCCCGAAGGTTAACCAACCGACGCGGTTCACCGTTCGGTGGAGGCTCGTGAACGCGGCGACCGATGCGCACGATGTCGTTGTCCGTGCATCGCTCCGGGGTGGGGTCGCGTGGACCACATCAACGAAGGTCACCGAGGGAGACCTCGAGTACGATGCGCGTACGCAAGAGGTAACGTGGACGCTCGATAAACTGTCAGCTATGAAAGGTGTGGTTACAAATCCAGCTGAAGCAGTGTTCCAGGTGGAGGTTACGCCGAGCGTTACACAGATCGGCCAGTTTGCTCAGGTTGTTTCTGAAACCCTCGCGACGGGCACCGACGATTTCACGGGTGGGGCGCTCGCGTCGCGCGCCCCCGCTCTCTCATCCTCCGTGCCCGACGACTCATCAGTTGCGCAGAATTCGGGCAAGGTGTTACCGTAGTACTAACATATGGAACCGGGTAAGGTAGCCGTCGGTATTTTTGAGAAGATGACGTCGCTCGCAAAGCGACGTGGGTTCATATACCCGGGATCAGAAATATACGGTGGTCTCGCTGGAACGTGGGACTATGGGCCGTTGGGGGTTGAGCTCAAGCGGAACATTAAGAACGAGTACTGGAAAACGATGGTCCAGCTGCGCGATGATGTCGTGGGCATCGATGGTGCGATCGTTATGAACCCGAAGGTGTGGGAGGCGTCGGGGCACCTCGAATCATTTGCCGATCCGCTCTCAGAGTGCAAGAAGTGCCACCACCGGTTCCGTGCGGACAACATCATACCTGAGGAAAAGTTCAACGCGTCAGATTTCAGCATCGCCGACTACCGGTG
>JAYSOF010000034.1:0-7207 GCA_043723165.1 bacterium | reverse complement strand
GAAGGTTGCCTTCGACTTGTACCAATCGTACGGTTTTCCGCTCGAGCTGACTGAAGAGCTCTCGATGGAGCGTGGTTTTGCTATCGATAAAGAAGTTTTTGCAGCGGAGTTCAAGAAGCACCAAGACCTCTCACGCACCGCCTCCGCCGGGCAGTTCAAGGGCGGACTCGCCGACAGCTCGGAAGCGGTCGTGAAGCTCCACACGGCGACTCACCTCCTGCATCAGGCGATCATCGAAGTTTTGGAAATTCCGGCAGACCAGAAGGGTTCGAACATAACCGCAGAGCGTCTCCGGTTTGATTTCGAGTGCCCGCGCAAGGTGACCCCAGAAGAGCTCGCGCAGATCGAGCGGATCGTGAACAAAAAAATTAAGGAAGACTTACCGGTTCACTTCGAGCTCCTCTCGGTAGATGAGGCGAAGGAGCGCGGGGCAATCGGCGTCTTCGAAGATAAGTACACAGAGCTCGGCGGGAAGGTGAAGGTGTACTTTGTGGGCGACTACTCTAAAGAGATCTGCGGGGGACCGCACGTCGAGCACACGGGGGTCATCGGTATGTTCAAGATTCAAAAGGAGGAGGCGGTTTCGGCCGGGGTGCGCCGTATCAAGGCAACGGTTGCTTGAGGTTACTTGCGCGAAGTTCTGGGTCGCGGTACACTCGCGGTAGTTACCTCTAATCACCTAACCGTGGAGGAGCAATGGACCCCAGAAACATTCCCCACGGCTTCCACTCGTACGATCCCGAGCGGGGAGTCGTAGCAAACTCGGTACCCATGAACACCATCATTCGAGATTTCGTCGGGTTCTATATCCGGCAGTTCTTCGAGTGGGTAAAATCATTCAGTACCACCGGTCGCCCAGCAGTATAGGGCGGCCGTTTTCTTTTTATACCCTCGGAGGTGGTATACTAGTTCTAAGTTATGGCAATGGGTGAACCTATAGAGCGCGACGTTACGTACTTTGGTCGCGTGAACTTCAGGAACGCGAACAAGCTGTTCGGTATCCGTCGCGCGGACCGGCGTCAGCACATGTACATCGTCGGTATGACGGGTACCGGTAAATCGGCGCTCCTCCAGAACATGATCGTGCAGGACATCGCGAACGGCGAGGGCGTCTGCCTCGTCGACCCGCACGGAGAGAACGTGGAGACGATCCTGAAGAAGATCCCCGAAGAGCGCATAAAGGACGTCATCTACTTCAACCCGTCTGACCCCGACTACAGCGTCGGGTTTAACATCCTCGAACTGCCCGACCCGCGGTACAAGAACCTCATCGCCTCCGGGCTCATGGGTATCTTCACGAAGATCTGGTCCGGTGTGTGGTCTGCGCGCATGGAGTACATCTTGAACAACGCGATTTTGGCGCTCCTCGATACGCCGAACTCGACGCTCTTGGGTATCACGAGGCTCTTGGTTGATAGCGGGTACCGCGCTGAGGTGATCCAGAACATCAAGGATCCGGTCGTGAAGTCGTTCTGGGTGAACGAGTACGAGAAGTGGGATGCAAAGTTCAGGAACGAGGCGATTGCCCCGATTCAGAACAAGGTAGGTCAGTTCCTCTCCACCTCTCTCATCAGGAATATCGTCGGACAGCCGAAGAGTACGTTCGATGTGTTCGAGATCATGAACTCGGGGAAGATACTCCTCGTGAACGTGTCGAAGGGGCGCATCGGTGAGGACAACTCGTCGCTCTTGGGCGCGATGCTCATCACGAAGATTCAGCTCGCCGCGATGGAGCGCGTGCGCATTCCCGAAGAGGAGCGCCTCGACTTCTACCTGTACGTCGACGAGTTCCAAAACTTCGCGACCGATTCGTTTGCGAGCATCCTGTCCGAGGCGCGCAAGTACCGGTTGGACCTCATCATGGCGCACCAGTACATCGGCCAGCTCGTGACCGACACCTCGACGAAGGTTCGCGATGCGGTGTTCGGCAACGTGGGAACGATGCTCTCGTTCCGCGTGGGCGCTGCCGACGCTGAGTTCCTCGAGAAGGAGTTCGATCCAGAATTCAACATCCAAGACATCGTCGGCCTCCCGAACCACCACATCTACCTGAAGCTCATGGTGAGCGGGGTCCGGAGCCGGCCGTTCTCAGCGACTACGCTCCCGCCGTTCAAAATCCAGGCGCTCCCAGATACCGATAACCTTGTGATCCAGGCGTCACGCAAGCAGTTTGCACGGCCCATCTACCTCATCGAGGACGAGATCAACCGCTGGAGCGCGCTCTCGCTCAACACGGTCGCTACGAAGGAGGGGAAGAAGCTCTACCCGGCAACCTGTTCGAACTGTAAGAAAGAGTTCCAGGTTCCGTTTGAGCCAGAGCCGGGACGCCCCGTGTACTGTAAGGATTGTCTCTTGAAGCTCAAGGCTGGCGAGATCCGCCCAGCTCCGTACATCGCACCGCAGCCTAAGCCAGTTCCGTATCCAGACGAAAAACCAAAGGAACACCCACCTGAGAAGAAAGCAGAACGCGTACCAGAGAAGACTCATGAAGCTCCGGAGGTTCACAAACCAACCGCTGCTCCCCGGGAGCTCCACCTGGGAGACCTCATGAAGCACGTAGAGTCGAAGGCGCGACCCGAGGTTGATAAAGAGGCGAGCGAGGCTCACGCGAAGTCACTCCGCGAAGAGCTCGCGAAGGCGTTGGGAGAGCTCAGTAAATCTGAGGGAGAGTAAGCTGATGGAGATTTTATCTCCGTTAAGAAACCTTGGTGGAGCTTCTTGGTTCGCTAGAGAAATAAAAATACCCACTCTTCGGAGTGGGTATTTTTGTTAGAAAATTTAATGCTACGCCTTCTCTACGCGCTCGACGTACTCTCCGGTTGAGGTGTTTACGCGGATCGTGTCGCCCTCGTTGATGAACAGTGGGCAGCTCACCTTCGCGCCCGTTTCGAGGACGACGACCTTCGTGCCACCCTGCGCGGTGTCTCCCTTGATGGCGGGAGGGGCTTCGGTGACCTTGAACTCCATCTTCACGGGGAGCTCGATGTTGATGACCTTCTCGCCGAACTTGAATGCCTTAACCTCCGTGTTCGTCTTAAGGAACTGTCCGGCCTCTCCGATGACTGCCTCTTCGAGCGAGAAGCGAGCTTTCGGGTTTCCCGCCTCGTGGAACCAGTACTGATCTTTCTGCTTGTAGATGAAGTTGACCGGCTTCATGTCGATCTCAACCTCGTAGAACTTCTCGTTCTGGTGAGCGGCGTAGTCCTGCACTTTTCCCGAGAGGAGGTTTTTGATCTTGAGCTGGGTCACGGGTTTCCTCTGCTGCATGCGGATGAACGCGTACTCCATGACCTCGTAGGGTGATGGGTCCTCGTTCTTCCGGAAGATGACGCCGACCTTGAGTTCGTTGTATTCGAGTTGTGCCATGTGTTCTGTGGGCAAAAGTAATTCCAGCTGACGAAGCTAGTATGGGCATATTCTACCCCGTGTGGGTGGCTTTTTCAAGCCTCCATTGCCAATGGGTAAACTGACGGGCAGTATTGGAGCGTATGGCAACGGGAAAGAAAAAAGGAATTGTGTTCGTCGGCTTGTCTGGTGGGGTAGACTCATCGATCGCCGCGCTCCTGCTCAGGGAAGAGGGGTACGACGTGACCGGTGTCTTTATGCGTTGCTACAACATCGACGGGTGTGCTGAGCGCGACGCCGAGGACGCACGCCGTGTTGCGGAGCACCTGCACGTCCCGTTCTACGTCTTCGATTTCGAAGAAGAGTACAAGCGGCGCGTGGTGGACTACATGATCGAGGGCTACCGTGCGGGCATAACGCCGAACCCAGACGTCGCGTGCAACCGTGAGATTAAGTTCGGGCTCTTCCTCGGGAAGGCGCTCTCGCTCGGAGCAGACTACGTAGCAACCGGGCACTACATTAGTTTGAGTCACTTACCCGGTGCCTCCGTAGCAGGGTCAAGGTCTCACCTTTCAGGGGGGCATCAGGTTTCGCTCTTTTCCCTCACGGAGGCTGCGGATAAAAATAAAGACCAGAGCTACTTCTTGTGGACGCTCACGCAGGACGATTTGAAGCACTGCCTGTTCCCGTTGGGGGGTTACCAGAAACCAGAGGTGCGGAAGTTGGCTAGGGAAGCAGGGCTTCCAACAGCAACGAAGAAGGATTCGCAGGGGGTCTGCTTCTTGGGAGATATAGACGTAAGGGAGTTCTTGAAGAGGTACATACCCTCCGTTCCCGGTCCGATCTTGAACGCTTCGGGGGTGCAGATCGGTTCGCACGATGGGGCGGCGTTCTACACCTTCGGTCAGCGTCACGGGTTGAACATTGGTGCAAAGGGTCCGGCATCGCGCAGGGGTGAGACTCCGGCTCACTACGTGGTAGGAAAGAGCGTTACAGAAAACACGGTTACGGTTGCTGAGGCGAACGATGATCTCGGGTTCGTTCGGGAGGTTTCCATCTCAGTGGTTAACTTTACGAGCGGCACAGAGCTCACTGATGGTACTGAGGTGTTTGCTCGGGTTCGATACCGACAGCCGGTGTCACCTGCGGTGATCGGTAGGACGGGTGACGGGTGGGTTATCACGTTTAAGAAACCGCAGAGGTTTGTTGCTCCGGGGCAGTCGCTCGTCTTCTACGATCGGGGTGGAGCCATGCTCGGCGGGGGCGTTATCGTATAATGAACCCATGAAACGAATTGGGGTTATCTTGGCGGTCGTGGCCCTGGTTTCCCTAACGGGGCGAGCGTACGCAGCCACGTGGCAGGGAGAAATTTTCTCTGAGCTCCAGGGGGGGCTCTCGGTTGGGCGGGTTATCGATGTGACGTTCACCGATGCGGATCTGACTGATGCGCTGAACGCTGAGCTCGCTTCGATAAAGCGGAACAACTTCGTTGAGAGCATTTCGGTGCACACCGTTCCTGGTTCCACAGAGATTCGCGCAAAGGTATCTAAACCGATGAAGACAACGCTCGTCGTGAAGGGTTCTGCAGTCTTGGGAGGGGATGGAACGCTCATGCCGAAGATCACCTCGGTGAGGCTCGGGTACCTACCCATTCCCGTTTCGTTCGTAGAGATTATCGGTAGCTACCTCATGTACCGATCGTCACCGAGAGAGTGGTTCAGTGTTCCGGGGGCGAAGTGGGAACGTTTTGAGTTAGGTGAAGGAAACGTGAGCATCAGGGTGGTTGGGTTTGAGTAGCAAATGCGTTCGTATGATGTTTTCTTTTACGGGTCTCTAGCGTTCGCGTTGGGTGTTGCAGCGGCGAGCGCAGGTTTTCCTCTTTTCGAGAGCACAGCCGTTTCGCTCGCCATCTTTGGTTTGTGCTTAGGCCTATGGGCGTGGGGCAGCGGCAGGCGTGTTTTGTGGTTTAGCGCACTATCCTTCCTCACAGTTCTAGGTTGCGCCTACTACCGTGCAGATGACTTGAGGTTCCGGAGCGCTCCCGTTCCGTTCGGGTCCGTCTCGACCTTCCGCGGTGAGGTTATTGGGTACCCTGAGCGTAGGGAGAACCGCACGAACCTCACGGTGAGGATGAATGGGTTAAATGGGGCGCGACTCTTCGTGACTGTTCCGACTGAACCCGAGTTTGCGTACGGAGACACGGTTGCCTTCCGTGGAAAAATTTTGGAGCCGACGGGTACGTGGGGAAAGACGCTCGAGAAAGACCGAATCCGCGGGACGGTGTCGTTCCCGAAGACCGAACTCGTCTCACGTGGCGGTGGGTCTCCGATCTTGGCGTTCCTCTACCGCGTACGGAACGCGGTTATCCGTGGTACGTACCGGTCGCTCCCAGCGCGAGAAGCTGCGCTCGCGTCGGGGCTCGTCGTGGGGGATACATCTGGGTTTTCGGCTGAGTTCAGAGAATCTATGAAGGCGAGCGGTACAACGCACCTCACCGCGCTCTCGGGGTACAACATCATGGTGGTCGTTGGAATCGTGGGTGCGGTGCTCGCCTCAGTCTTCAACCGTCGGGTGACGTTTGTTCTAATCGCGCTCACCCTCTTGGGATTCGTTTCGGCGACGGGAGCCGAGGCCTCCGCGGTGCGTGCAGCCGTCATGGCATCGGTGCTCCTCTTGGCGGGACAGGTCGGCAGGTCGTACGATCCGCGGAACGCGATAGCCTTCGCGGGAATTTCCATGATCCTCGTGAACCCGAAGGTGCTCGCCTTCGATCTCGGTTTTGAGCTCTCGTTCCTCGCCCTCGTTGGCATCACGTACGTGAGACCAGCAATCCTCGGCTGGCTCCGCGTACGCTCTGGTTCAGAGAGCCTCCTCTCGTGGCGCGAAGCGCTCACCGCGAGCGTTTCCGCACAGCTCGCGGTTTTGCCGATCCTCTCGTCCCAGCTCGGGTACTTTTCTGTGCTCTCGTTCATTCCGAATGTTTTGCTGGCTCCGGTTGTGCCCCTCGCGATGGGACTCGGGTTCGCCTCGAGTATCGCGGGGTGGGTCAGCCTGTTCGTTGGCGGAGCGGTCGGCTGGCTCACGTACCCGGTGCTCCACGCCGTTGCATGGGTAATCGAGGTTGCGGGTAGGTACCCGTTGAACATCTCGTACGCCGTGAGTGTTCCCGTAGCTACCGTTTACTACGTCCTCCTCGCGCGCTTCACGGTACTGGGGCTCCGTCGCTCAAAACTCATCGAACGGGAAGCATGAGAAAATTTTTAGAAACATTCGTAACGAAATTTCCGAGGGTTACCATGGGAGGAATCATCATGCTCACATTTGCGAACGTAGTCCTGTGGGTGAACGCACTCTCTCCCGGGCTGGGTTTTGAACTCGATTTTTTGAACGTGGGGCAGGGAGACAGCACGCTCCTCAATTTGCCTGGAGGAAGTTCGAGGAGGGCAGTCGTTCTCGTGGATGCTGGTCCGGCAACGGATGGCGCTCTCCGTGAGCTCGATTCGGTGCTCGGCGTGGGTCACCGCACGCTCGACCTCGTAATCGTTACGCACCCCGAGATCGACCACTACGGCGGGCTGTTCAACGTCTTGGGGAGGTACCGGGTTGGGATGATTGTATCGAACGGGAGGCCTTCTGATTCGGAAACTTTTAGAGGTTTTGTGGAGCGTATCCGCGCAGAGGGAATTCCGTGGGTAAATCTCTCTGGTGGGGATCGGATCCTCTACGGATCGAGCGCGTTCGATGTCATTTCACCCCGCCCGGGAGCAACGTTCGGGAAATCTTCTCAGAACGAGGCGGGGCTCGTGCTCGAGCTCTCCGCCTCGGGCGTTCGGACGCTCTTCATGGCAGACACGGGAGAGAG
>JAYSOF010000033.1:0-5330 GCA_043723165.1 bacterium | reverse complement strand
TGGAGCGCCCAACCAGTTTTTGGGAAACCGTCGGAGAGACGGTGGTGGATGGTATATCCGCCGAACGTCGACGCGTGGAAGGTGAAATTTTCATCGCGGAGCAAGAGGTAGATAAGTCACGAACTCGCGAACCGCAGAAGCGAACGGTCAGTAAAAAAATGTTCGGTTTCACGGGTAGCGTTGAAGAAACTGTAAGTCAGACAGAAGATGTTCTTGAAAAAGAAACAACCAGAGATGCAAAGGTGCAATCACTCGAACGCATCAATCGGTTCACCCAGTCCCAATTGGATTTTTCTGCAAAATTATCCGGCATGGGGTTGCAGCCGATCACTGTGGTTCCCGTTAAACTGTGGAACGTACTCTGTCAAAAGTTCGACCTGTATCGGTTTGAGAATCTTTCAGACGAAGGAAAAACTTCGATCCAAGAGTTAAAAACCGAAGGGGCGACCATGTTCACAATCGTAACAGCAGCTAACGTTTTAGCTGGTGTTCTGTTTGGTGCCTCGATGTTTAGCTCGATTTTCTTCGTGATAATCGCGATGAGCTCATCTACAGTCGGTCTGTACACCGTAAGTGATGAAAATAAGATCAAGACGGGGCGTCTCGCCTGGGTGGGTCTGATGTGGTTCGGTACAATGGTAGCTTCGGCTGCAGTCGCACTTGAAGCAAAACCAACCTTTAACCTCTGGGCTTTACTGTAGGGACCTGTTGCATGGATCATAGTTTCTATCGTTGTCATGATGATCCTGATCGGAAGCGGGGATGATTTTAGAGGACTACTCGGTGTTTTATCTGCTGGTGTTTCAAAAATCGCCGTTTGGTTCATTCCACGTAAGTTGCTTCTAAGGATGCTGTGGCCAGATAGGTGCGATACGGTAAAAAAACCGAAAAACCGAAAACTCAAGGCAATCAAAGTTCGTTTTCCGAAAGCTCCAGAGTATTTTCTTCGTTCGCTCCAGGCGGTTGTAGAACGGGGGCTCCATCCAAACGTTGCAGCTGTTCCCGAAGCAATCATTGTAAGCCGGAGAGAAGTTGTGAGTGCTTGGGTTCAGAGTACCGAAGAACGCGTACGGGAGTTGAGAAATGAGCCGGTTTTGTACCTTCATGATGAAAACAAAGAGAACGTTGCAATCATGTCGTCCTACGGTGAATTTCCGAACGAGAAGAAAGTCGTAGAATGGGTGAAGCGCGAGGGATTACAGGTAGCTTTTAACTGATGGTTTCAATGCTGTAAGAAAGACCCACGGAAATTTCGTGGGTCTTTTTAATTTTAGATATCCCACGCTTCCCATTTCCTACCTCCTACATCATACTTCTACCTATGGGAACGCTCTATATAGTAGGTACGCCTATCGGAAACCTTGCCGATGCTTCCCCGCGTTCTGTTGAGGTGTTGGGTAAGGCGGATGTAATCCTCGCCGAAGACACGAGGGTGACCGCAAAGCTCCTCGCGCGTTACGGGATCAAAAAGTCTCCAACGCGGTGCGATGAGGAGGTTTCTGGTAAGGTTCTACGCTCGGTCATCGAGTACCTCAGAGATGGGAAAATGCTCGCGCTCGTGACCGATGCGGGAACTCCCGGTATTTCGGATCCGGGTTCACGCATTGTGAGGGGCGTCCGTGAGGCGCTGCCCGATGCGCACATCGTGCCGATTCCCGGACCCTCAGCGGTTGTGACCGCACTCTCTGTTTCGGGGATGAACGCGAGCTCGTTCACCTTCCTCGGGTACCCTCCGCACGCAAAGGGTCGTGCGACTTTTTTCCGAACGGTTGGTACGACGCCGGTCCGTCCGGTCGTTTTCTACGAATCCCCACACCGGATGGCTAAAGCACTCAGTGAACTGCCAGAGGGTGCAAGGGTCATTGTGTGCCGTGAGCTCACGAAGGTTTACGAGGAAATCGTTTCTGGAACACCGGCGGCGGTTGCTGAACGGTTGGGAGAACGTTCGGGGGTCGGGGAGTTTGTCGTCATCGTCGAGTAATGTTCAAACGGCTGTTTGATATCGTCTGTTCGCTCGTTGGGCTCGCCGTGACCGCGGCACTCTTCCCGTTCGTTGCCCTCGCAATCGTAATCGGAGACGGTTTGCCGGTTCTCGTTTCGCTCGAGCGGGTGAGCTCGGGCAGGGTTATCCGCGTGCACAAGTTTCGATCGATGGTGCGGGGTGCACACCTCTTGAAGGTAGACCTGAGCGATAGGAACGAACGTCAGGATGGTCCGCTCTTCAAGATGAAGAACGATCCGCGGGTAACGGTGGTCGGGCGGGTTATTCGCCGTTTCAAGGTGGACGAGTTTCCGCAGTTTTGGGACGTGCTCCTGAGCAACCTCTCGATCGTGGGTCCGCGTCCGCACGAGCCGGGTGAGGTTTCTGCCTACCCGGACGGGTTCAGGTTCATAACAGAATCGAAGGCTGGGATAACCGGACTCTCGCAGGTGAGCGGGGCCTCAAGTCTCTCGTTTCACCGCGAGCTCGAGCTCGATCGTTCGTACCTCGAGCACCGTTCCGTGTGGGTTGATCTTAAAATTATTATCCGAACGCTCTGGCTCCTCGTGACCGATCCACGGGGGGTTTAGTTCACATTGTTGGGTGGCGCGGTTACAATGACGCAACAGATGCGCGTTGCGATACTACACGATTACCTGAACCAGTACGGTGGCGCAGAGCGCGTGCTCGAGGCGCTCCTCGAGGTGTACCCGAGCGCTCACATCTACACGCTCCTCTACGATGCGGAGCGGACGCGCGGGGCGTTCGCGTCGAACATCACGAAGACGAGCTTCCTCGACCTGAAGTTCATCAGGAATAACCACCGCCTCTTCATTCCGTTCATGCCGTTCGCAGCACGGATGCTGAAATCGGATGAGCGGTACGATCTCGTGATCTCTTCGAGCGCGGGGTACGGGAAGGGAATCAACGTGAGGGGGAAGTACCACGTGAGCTACTGTCACACGCCCTTGAGGTACGCGTGGGAGCTCGACCACTACCTCCGCGGGATTCCACTCATGCCGTGGCCGGTAAAAGAGCTCATCGCGCGGCCGATCGGTCGGGCGCTCCAGAGGTGGGACTACAAGACCTCTCTCGGCGTGAACGTGTTCATCGCGAACTCCGAGCACATTCGAGAAAAAATCCGTGTGTACTACAAGAGGGACGCGCTCGTTGTGTACCCTCCCGTTGATACGAAAACGTTCTATCCAGACAGGGGAGAAGAACGGGGTGATCCGTACTACCTCATGGTTGGTCGCTTGCTCTACTACAAGCGTTTTGATCTGGGGGTTACCGCCTTCAGTACGATGAAGCGCCGGCTCATCGTGGTCGGCCGGGGACCGGAGTATGCGAGGCTCAGGGCACTCGCCGATCCGCGGTACGTTACGTTTGTGTCGTCACCTACCGACCAAGAGCTGAGACGCATCTACAGCAACGCGAGCGGGCTCATCTTTCCGCAGGTAGAAGATTTCGGCCTCGTAGCCGGGGAGGCTACGGCGTGCGGTACCCCGGTTCTCGCATACGGTGAGGGTGGGGGAGCTGAGATCGTGATTCCGGGAAAGACGGGCATCCTGTTCCACGAGCAGAGCGTGAAGGCTATCGAGTCAGCTGTACGCGAGGCAGAAAAAACATTGTGGAACCGAAAGGTCATCACTGACCGAACGAAGCGTTTTTCGAAAGAGGCTTTCAAAGAGGGGTTAGCCAACGTACTCCGGAGTGCTGGGGTAGGCGCGTGAGGTGAGCTCACTGGGGTGGTCCTCTTGGTGCGTGTTACAATGGGAACGTGCCAAAGCGCGTTCCGCACAAGAACGTAGAGCCAGTTTTAGTGGACGTGAAGCGTCCTGATTTTGATTACCGTCATGTCAGGCGGGGGAACGAGTTGAACCTCTCGAACATTCCGCAGGCTCCGAGGGGAGAATCTCCGTTCGGTAACCGCATGGCTGCAGGTCTCGGGGTGCTCGCCCTCGTGTTCGTGGTTGCGTTCATCGCGCTGAATTTCGTGCAGGCTGGTACGCTTGCGAGGACCGCGGGAAAGAAGATAGTTGAAAACTTTTCTCAGTCCGTCACGGCGATCCGTGACATGAAGCCAGAAGATGCGAACCGGCTTTTGGAAGACAACAACGGTCAGATTGGCGTGCTCGATCGGTTCTTGAAAGACCGGCACGGGGAGACGCTCTTGGGAGCCTTGGGTGGAATTATTCCCGCGTTCAAGGAAACGGGAACCCTCGTGAGCAACATCGCGACGCTCAACTTTAACTTCCTGAAGCTCTCGACGACGCTCGCTGACCTAAAGACGAACGGGTTCCACTACTTCCAGGTTGATGGTCAGAAGCTCGTAGAGCAGCTCGCGAGTGCGCGCGAAGCTATCGGTGCGGTTGAGGGTGGTATACAGGAAGTAAAGAGTGCGACGGGAGAGCTCAAGAAGTTCTCATCGACCTTTGCTGAAGCTGATCAGGAGCTCGGGAGTGAGTACATTGCCCACGTGGGTGACCTAGATCAGGCGAGGGGTGTCTTGGGTGAGCTCATCGACACGTTCGGCAGTGACGAACCGAAGGAGATCCTCATCATGTTCCAAAACCCAGCGGAGATGCGTCCGGCGGGAGGATTCCTCGGGAGCTACGGGGTGCTCACCGTTCGCGGTGGACAGATGCAGTCGCTCGATGTGGGCGATATCTACAACCCCGACCGGCTCTTTACAGCTAAAGTTGTGCCACCGAAACCGCTCCAGCGTACAACGACCGACCTCGGTGCGCGTGACGCGAACTGGTTCTTTGATTTCCCGACGTCCGCGAAGGTTGTTTCAGGACTCCTCGAACGGTCAGAACTCTACGCGAAGGATAAGGTTAAGTTCGATGGCGTCATCGCGGTGAACATCGAGGTACTCGATACGCTCCTCGATGTGGTTGGTCCGATCTCGCTCCCCGAGTACAAACTCGTCATCAGTAAAGATAACTTCCTCACCGAGCTCCAGAGAGAGGTTGAGGCTGGTAAGGATAAGAAGCCGGGACAGAACCCGAAGCGGATACTCTCCGTGCTCGCCCCTGAGATTTTCAGTCGGCTCGGGAAGCTGAACACGGGTGCTCGTGTGACACTCATGGAGCGGTTCGGTAAGCACGCGGCGGAGAAGGATATCATGGCGTACGCTCTCACCCCGAAGCTCGCCACGTTCCTGAAGGACGCCACGCTCGATGGGTCTGTGTTTGAAATTCCTGAAAACTTTTTCGGTTCGTACCTCGCGGTTGTGAACGCAAATGTGGCCGGCGGGAAGAGCGACGCGTTCGTAAGCGAAGTGGTCAAGGCGGTCGTCGATATCGATGCTGACGGCGGGAGCGTTTCTACCGTTACGGTAACG
>JAYSOF010000032.1:0-18760 GCA_043723165.1 bacterium | reverse complement strand
GGAGAGAGAACAGAGGAGCAGGTTCGGGGACGCGTGGGCACCGCAGATATCCTGAAGGTTGGGCACCACGGTTCGAAGTTTTCATCGGGGGTGTCTTTCCTGAGCTCGGTTCGTCCGCTCGTCGCGCTCATAGGCGTGGGGAAGAACTCGTACGGCCACCCGACGGGAGAGGTGCTCGCGCGCCTTAGTGGTGTGGGTGCGAGCGTGTTCCGTACGGACCGAGGCGGGATGGTTCGGATCGTAGAGAGCGGGGGAGCGCTCCATGTTTCGAGGGAGTAAATTTAAAATTTGGTTTTTTGTTTTCCGGTGGTAAGATAGCTCCATATGGAGCGAACACTCATCGGTAGCATCGTCGGCCTCGAGGGGCAGAGCGTCGAACTCATGGGGTGGGTTGAAACCCGCCGTGACCACGGGAAGCTCATCTTCATAGATCTCCGGGACCGCTCAGGGTTCGTCCAGGTAGTTTTCCCGCCGAACAACAAAGAGCTCCTCGCAGAGGCGAGCAAACTCCGCACCGAGTGGGTGGTTAAAGTTTCGGGGAAGGTTCAGAAGCGTCCGCCCGCGATGGTAAACACGAACACCTCGACGGGTGCGTACGAGGTTTCAGCTGAGGGTCTCGTGGTTCTGAACGAATCGACGACCCCGGCGATTGAGGTTATAGGGGATGGAAAGGACATCGGAGAAGAGTCCCGCATGGCGTACCGCTACCTCGACCTCCGCCGCCCGCGCATGCAGGCGAACATCCGCGCACGGCACCGGGTGATCAAGCTCATCCGCGACGGGCTCGACCGTGAGGGGTTCATTGAGATCGAGACGCCGATTCTCTCGAAGTCCACCCCCGAGGGCGCCCGTGACTACCTCGTACCCTCCCGCGTGAGCCCCGGATCATTCTACGCGCTCCCACAGTCACCCCAGCAGTACAAGCAGCTCCTCATGGTTTCTGGCATAGAGCGCTACTTCCAGATCGCCCGGTGCTTCCGCGATGAGGACACGCGCGGCGACCGCCAGCCAGAGTTCACTCAGCTCGACCTCGAGATGAGCTTCGTAGCGCGTGAGGACGTGATGGCGGTGAACGAAGCACTCTTGATCGACGTCGTCACGAAGCTCTACCCGGAAAAGAAGATCCAAGAAGCTCCGTTCCCCCGCATCACGTACAAAGATTCGATGGAGAAGTACGGCACCGACCGTCCCGACATGCGTACCGATAAGAACGATCCGAACCTCCTCGCGTTCTGCTGGGTCATAGACTTCCCGTTCTTCGAGAAGACGGAAACGGGCTGGACCTTCACACACAACCCGTTCTCTGCGCCGAAGCCCGAGCACATGGGTTGGTTGATGGCAAAGGAGCACATCGGCGAGATCCTGACGACGCAGTACGACGTCGCACTGAACGGTTGGGAGATTGGTGGCGGGAGCATCCGTAACCACCAGCCCGCCGCGCTCGAAAAAGTTTTTGAGGTTATGGGGTTTGAAACCGAGCGGATTCATTCAAACTTTGGGCACATGCTCGAGGCGCTCGGCTCGGGAGCCCCTCCGCACGGCGGCATCGCGTGGGGCCTCGATCGGTTCATGATGATCCTCCAGGGAGAACCGAACATCCGCGAGGTGATCGCGTTCCCGAAGACGGGTGACGGACGCGACCTCATGATGCACGCCCCGTCGGACGTTTCTCCAGAACAGCTCCGCGAGCTCCGTATCGAAATCAAAAAACCTACAAAGTAAAACCATGATAGCCATTCCCCGCGAGCGTACGTTCGTTCTCGTGAAGCCAGACGGAGTGCAGAGGAGCCTCATCGGTGAGATCCTCGGGCGCTTCGAGCGGACCGGGCTCAAGTTCGTCGCGTTCAAGTTTATCGTCCCGACCCGTGGGCAGTGCTTCGCCCACTATGCGAAAGACGATGTGTGGTGCGAGAAGGTGGGTACGCGGACCATAGCGGAACGTACGGAGAAGAAGCTGCCGATCGAAAAGACGGCGATCGAGTACGGGAAGGACATCCTCGAGGGGAACGTACGTCTCCTCACCTCGGGACCGGTCCTCGCCGTGATTATTGAGGGGAACCAGAGCGTGGGCGTCGTGAAGAAAATCGTCGGCGGTACGGAACCGCTCACCTCAGACGTGGGGACAATCCGCGGGGATCTCACGGTAGATTCTTACGCGCTGTCCGGCCTCGATGGTCGTGCGGTCCGTAATCTCGTTCACTGTTCAGACAAACCTGAAGAAGCTGAGCGTGAAATTAAGATATGGTTCGGAGAGGACGAAATCGTTAAGTACCGGCTCGTGAACGAAGCGATACTCTACGACGTTAACCTGGACGGCATCTTAGACTAGGGAGCCTAGCCTGTGGATGGATTCAGTTCTGTCCGCGTGGTACAATAGACCCAGATCCTGCTCTTAAGATTCCGGATCAAATAATTCCTTGAGGGAGATCGATAGCACGTGGTTCCTTGGAATCACGTTGAGGTCACCCACGTGGCTTTTAGCCGGGAATCCTTAGAGCAGGATTCAATAAAAAATAAAAACTCTCGCGCGTGAGGCGCGGGAGTTTTTATTTGTGCTTGTCGGGATGCCGAGAATCGAACTCGGGCTACATGCACCCCATGCATGCGTACTACCACTATACGACATCCCGAAATGAGGCGTTCGGTAATCAGAACCTCTAGTAGTGTACCTTCAGGTTCAAGAATGTAAAACCCCCTCTCTGTGAAGAGAGGGGGTTTGTGTGCCGGATTTCTACCTCGCGGTCTTCGTCTGGGTGCGCATGCACCTCACGCAGAGGAGCGCCCGCTTCCCATCGAGCTTACCGAACTGCAGGTTCGCTTTTTTACGGCTCCAGTTGGTCGGGTTGTACTTACCGCGGAGCTTTACCCGCGTTCCACCCATTTCGAATGATTTGTTACAGCTTTTACAGGCGCGCATAGAGGTGAGATTTGGTTACAGGGAGGAGTATACAGGTTTGGGTGGGGGGAGTCAATTGTATTCTCGCGGTGCGGGAAGGTACGTTGACATTTTGGTAAAAATAGTTTACTCTCACATACAGCTTCAATTCACAACATCCCGGGTGCAACGTGCCCCCAGGCAGAGAGGATTCCTCTCTGATAAACAAACACTTTTATTGGAGGTTAACTATGAAACGTTTATGTTTCTCAGTCATTCTGTTTCTCTGTTCGACGTTCCTCGTATTCTCTCAGTTTGTCGTCGTTCCATCGCTCTCGGCGTACGTTCCCAACCGGACGGTACCGAAGGGCTGGAGGGTCAGCACGCAGCTGTACCTGAAGGGCGACATGAAGATCAAAGGGGTCGATGTTGTCGTATCGTACCCGAAACCGATCTCTCACCTGTGGGGAGAGTATGTGTACCAGTGGCAGTTTCCGCACTGGGATTTTCCCGGTGTGTACGTCACCCAAAAGCAGGATACGATGCACTTCGCGCTCGTTGGGATCGAGGGGTTTCAGGTTTCAGGTGAAGTCTCTCTCGGGTACTTTCCGCTCTTCGTCGAGCTAGGAGAGGGAGAGAAGACTCGCCTCGGTGTTTCTGTTTCTGTCATCGCGCGGATTTCGGGGAGGGATACCCTCATCAGAGTTCCGTACGAGGGGGGAACGTTCACCGGAGCCGGGCCGACGGTTGCCGGAGATGCAGATGGAGACGGGTCGTACTCAATTATCGATCCGCTCCGGGCGCTCGAAATTTCTTCGGGTGACTACGAGGCGACGCTCTCTGATTCTGTGAGAGCCGACGTTTCGGGAGACTGGTTCATTGATTCGAACGACGGGTGGGAAATCCTACACAGGGTTGTCTACCCGTACTGGACGTTCCCGGTGCTCCAGGGGGTAGATAACGGAAAGGGCATGGTTGTTCCATCCAAGCCGGTAGAGATTCAGCTCGCGGAGACCGGTGGTGGCGTTCAAATTTCGCTACCGCCGAACGTGAAGGTTAGGTCTGGCGATCTCGTGATCTCTGGTGTATCTGGGTCTTCTCTCGTGAGAGATGAAAACTTAGAACGGAAGAGCACGTCGGTGGTGAGCAGGAGTAAACGCCACCTGAGCTTCTTTGTTTCGGGTGACTCGCTCTCAGGGAAAATTGCCTTCGTGCCGAACGTACGCGCACGAGACCTGAACGTTACCGGTACCGTAGATAACGGAATCCGTATCGTTACGAAAATCGAGAACGCGACATCCGTGGGAGACGTTTCCCAGAAGCCTGATATTTTTTCGCTCTCACAGAACTACCCGAACCCGTTCAACCCGACGACGAACGTGAGCTACGCGCTCCCGACGAACTCGGTCGTACGCCTATCGGTGTACAACCTATTGGGTCAGGAGGTTGCGAAGCTCGTGAACGGAGAGCAGCAGGCTGGTACGCACTCGGTCCCGTTCGACGCATCGCGGCTATCGTCCGGAACGTACGTGTACCGGATAACTGCCGGTAGCTTCACGGCCGCGAAGAAGATGGTCCTGATGAAGTAGAGGTAATAAGCTATAGAGAAAAAACCCTGAACGGTATGTTCAGGGTTTTTCTTTTGGTTGAGGCTAGCCGACGATCGTTTCGCGGTACGTCATCTTCGAGAAGTTGAACTCGTAGTACTTCACGTTATCTCCCTCGCCCACCTGGATGATTGCGGTCGTAGTAGACGGGTCAGTCTTGAAGGTGATCACGCCCGCTGCGGCGCTCTTGGGAGGGATCGAATCGAAGAGACCGCTCACCGTCCCGACCGGAGAGTCATCTCCGTTCAGGTTGAGGATTGAGATGATTGATGCGGGGTCGAAGGATGAGTAGGCGGTCGCCGCGTTCGTGAACGCTTTGAGCCCGACGGTAATCGTGCCGTCGCCAGACCGAGAAACATTCTCAACTGAAACGGTGAGGATTGTTTGTGGCTGGAGCTTCGTGCTCGAGAGAGCGGATACGATGATTGCGGTCGAAATACCTGCCGGTTTCGTGCTCGTGGGCGCCGTTGATGCATTGCCGCCGAAGCGTGACGGATCCCGGTCGTTCGGTGATTGAGTTTTTTCCCTTCCGTCGGGGAGTTCCATTACGGTAGACGATGCCACCACGGAACCACCGATTGAGTTCTGAAGTTCGAGATTCTTGACCGAGGTTTCGAGCGAGCTGATTTTTTCAAACATGAAGAAGAAGCCGACCGCGGTGACTACGGTGAGTGCAAAAACGCTCAGGTACGAGCGGAAATCTGATCGGTTCATGTGGTATAGTATATCATACGCATGGAGACCGGATTTTTCATTTTTCAGATCGTGGTGCTCATCGGTTCGGTCGTGGTACACGAGGTCTCCCACGGCCTCGCCGCAGATTACCTGGGAGATAAGACGGCGCGCCGCGCGGGTCGCCTCTCACTGAACCCGGTGCGCCACCTGGATCCCGTTGGGTCGTTCCTCGTTCCCGGGTTTCTCGCCCTGCTCGGGGGTCCGATCTTCGGTTGGGCTCGCCCCGTTCCGTACAATCCACAGAACCTACGGTCGGGGAGGTGGGGAGAGGTCGTCGTGGCGGCGGCGGGTCCCGTGAGCAACATCGTCCTCGCACTCGCCTTCACCCTCCTCGTGCGCCTCTCGGGGTTCTGGAACAGCATCTTCTTGTCTTTCACTTCAGTGATTGAAATGTTCATGGGGATCATCGCGATCAACCTGTCGCTCGCGGTGTTCAACCTCATTCCGATTCCGCCGCTCGACGGCTCGAAGATACTGTTCGGATTGCTCCCAGAATCAGCGAGGGGAATCCAGACGTTCATCGAGCGGTACGGGTTCATCGTGCTCTTCATCTTCGTCGCGTTCGGGGGCGGGTTGATAGGTCCCATCGTCGAATCAGCGTTCCGTTTCCTCCTCGGTCGGTAGGTTTTTCGCTCATCCGGGTGGGATAGGTCCATGGATGGGGATTGACGACACCTCGGAGAGCCGATATACTGTTCCCGTTTTCTCTAATGCCCACAATCAATCAGCTCGCAAGGCGGAAAATGCGGAAACCGACGTCAAAGAAAGATAAGACGCCGGGTTTGGGTTTGTACTTCAACTACCAGGATAACCGTCCGGTTTACTCCGCGTCTCCGTTCAAGCGAGGTGTGTGTACGAAGGTGTTCACGACGACCCCTAAGAAACCGAACTCCGCACTCCGTAAGGTTGCGCGCGTACGGCTCACGAACGGCAGCGAGGTGACCGCCTACATTCCGGGGGAGGGACACAACCTCCAGGAGCACTCTGTGGTCATGATCCGCGGTGGCCGCGTGAAGGACCTTCCGGGTGTTCGGTACCACATCGTCCGCGGTGTGCTCGATACCGCCGGTGTCACGAAGCGTACCGCTTCGCGCTCGAAGTACGGTTCCAAGCGGGCGAAGGTAAAAGCTTAACCTAACTAACCATGCGTAAACACGGATATTTTCAGAAGAGGGAGCACGCTCCAGACCAGAAGTACCAGCGGGTGGATGCGGCTCGGTTTATCAACTACCTCATGGTTGGCGGAAAGAAGGCGACCGCCGAGCGTGTGTTCTACGGTGCGATGGACGTGATTGCAGAAGCGACGAAACAGGAACCGGTCTCCGTGTTCGAGAAGGCGATAGAGAACGCCTCTCCGCTCGTCGAGGTAACCTCGCGCCGCGTCGGTGGTGCGAACTACCAGATCCCGCGCGACATCCGCCCGTCACGCAAGTTCTTCCTCGCCACGCACTGGCTCATCCAGGCAGCCCGCTCGAAGAAGGGGAAGCCGATGGCCTCAAAGCTCGCCGATGAGGTGATTGCAGCCTCGAAGAACGAGGGAACCGCAATCAAGAAGAAGCTCGACATGCACCGTATGGCTGAAGCGAACCGCGCGTTCGCCTCGCTCATCCGCAAGCCCCGCCCGACCCAGGCTGTTTAACGTCCCCAAACCGAATACACACTACACAAACGATTTATGTCATCGCGCCAGTATCCGATTGATAGGGTTCGCGACATTGGTATCATCGCGCACATCGACGCGGGAAAGACAACTGTTTCAGAGCGTGTTCTCTTCTACACGGGTATCTCCCACAAGATCGGAGAGGTGCACGAGGGAGAGGCGGTCATGGACTGGATGGACCAGGAGCGCGAGCGCGGTATCACAATCACTGCTGCTGCGACGACCTGCTTCTGGACGCCCACGCGTTTCCAGAAGGATGCGGATAAGAAAATTCACGAGCACCGGATCAACCTCATCGACACCCCGGGGCACATCGACTTCACCGTTGAGGTGAAGCGTTCGCTCCGCGTGCTCGATGGCGCGGTCGTCGTGTTCGACGGCGTCGCCGGCGTTGAGCCGCAGTCTGAGACGAACTGGCGCTACGCGGATGAGTACGGGGTACCCCGCATCTGCTTCATCAACAAGCTCGACCGCATGGGAGCTAACTTCGATAACGACGTTGCCTCTATCCACGAGCGGCTCACGCTGAACGCAGTACCGCTCCAGATTCCGATCGGAGCTGAAGAGGGTTTCGAGGGTGTCGTAGACCTCCTCGAAATGAAAGCGTTCACCTTCAGGGGAGAGCGCGGTGAAGAGATCATAGAGTCTGAGGTTCCCGAGGCTCTCCGGGAGCTCGCCACGAAGCGCCGCAAGGAGCTCGTGGAGAAGATTGCCGAGACCGACGATGCGCTCCTCACGCTCTACTTCGAGGGTAAGGAAATTCCGCTCGTCGATTTGAAGCGCGCGCTCCGCTCTGCGGTGCTCGCCGTGAAGATCGTTCCGATCCTCTGCGGTTCAGCCCTCAAGAACAAGGGAGTCCAGCTCATGCTCGATGCGGTCATCGACTACCTCCCGTCTCCCGCTGACGTTCCGCCGGTGAAGGCGATAGATATCATTACCGGCAAAGAAGAGCAGCGCCACTCTGATGACAACGAGCCGATGTGCGGTCTCGCGTTCAAGGTTGCCGCAGATCCGTTCGTCGGGTCGCTCACCTTTTTCCGTGTGTACTCGGGTATTTTGAAGAAGGGGAGCTACGTTCTGAATTCTACGAAGAACACGACCGAGCGCATCAGCCGTATCGTTCGGATGCACGCGAACCACCGCGAAGAGGTAGATGAAATCTATGCAGGAGACCTTGGTGCTATCGTGGGTTTGAAAGACACGACGACTGGAAACACGCTCACGGATCCTGACCACCCGATCCTCCTCGAGAGCATCAAGTTCCCGCAGCCAGTTATCGAAATCCGCATCGAGCCGAAGACGAAGGCTGACCAGGAGAAGATGGGTATGGCCCTGAAGCGCCTCTCGGAGGAAGATCCGACCTTCCGCATCCACGGAGATTCTGATACCGGCGAGATGATCATCGCGGGTATGGGAGAGCTCCACCTCGAGGTGCTCGTTGAGCGTATGAAGCGTGAGTTCGGCGTTGAGGCGAACGTCGGCCGTCCGCAGGTTGCGTACAAGGAGACGATCAAGGGAACCGCGAAGGCTGAGGGTAAGTACGTCCGGCAGTCCGGTGGTAAGGGTCAGTACGGACACGTCCGCCTCGAGGTTGAGCCGATGGAGCGCGGTACCGGTTTCGAGTTCGTGAACGACATCAAGGGAGGTGTGATTCCGCAAGAGTTCATCCCCGCCGTTGAGAAGGGTATCCGTGAAACGTTGCCCAAGGGTGTCCTCGCTGGGTACCCGCTCGTTGACCTCAAGGTGACTCTCTACGATGGTTCGTACCACGACGTCGACTCATCTGAGTTCGCTTTCAAGATCGCAGCGTCCATGGCGCTCCAAGAAGCTACGAAGCTCGCGAAGCTCGTCATCTTGGAACCGGTCATGAAGGTACAGGCGATTGCGCCGGCTGACTTCTTGGGAGACATCACCGGAGACCTCTCGTCCCGCCGTGCAAAGATCTCGGCGATGGGGGAGCGCGGAAACCTCCGCGTGATCGACGCGACGGTTCCGCTCGGTGGGATGTTTGGCTACGTGACGAACCTCCGATCGATGACCCAGGGACGCGGGAGCTTCACCATGGAGTTCTCTCACTACGAAGAGGTACCGAACAACGTTGCGACGGGCATCATTGAGGGTAAGATAAAGAAGTAGGTCCGTAAGAAAATCGCTACTGTTGACAAATAGCACTGAAAAGTGCTATTTTGTTTTCAGCACAACAATAAAAACAGAATACAAAATAGCTGAGAGGGAACGACAGTGAAAAAGAAACCGGTCATGTTTGTAGGGGAGAAAGAGAACTTTCTCCACGCGCTACCGAAACAGAAGATTTTGTTCGACGAGTTCGGATCGATCTCGAGAAACCCTGATACCACGTGGTCGCTCGAGCTCATCCGTGACGATCAGTCTGATAACGTGATTGTTCGGCTGTGGGTATCATTGAACGAGGGTGATGAGGGAGACATGTTTCACCTCGACCTCCGTGATCACCCGATCACCCCGGGACTCCTCGAGAGCATCCTGGAGTATGAGGCAACCCCGGCGGTGAGGCTCGCGGAAATCATGTCATGGAGCCGACCCGAGCTCGACCGGAAACGGCTCGAGGCGTGCGCGTCGGTCCTCATGGGTGTGGTTACCGTGAAGGTCGTTTTTACGGATGGCACTTCGGCGACCTTCGCTAACGAAGATTCGTTCGAGCTCTACGTTGGAGCGGAATCTGCTGTGTGGGCCGGAGGAGCCAGTACCACCCTCGGCGCACTGAAGCCGTACATCAAGGTGCACCCGAATCCGATTCAGTGAGGTAGATAGACAAAACCGTGCGAACATTCGCACGGTTTTTGCTATCATAGAGAGGTATGGGAAAACGGAAGGGTTTCATCGCGGTCGCACTCACGCTCATTCTCCTCGGCATCGTGATTCTCGCGGTGACGTTCGTAAACAGGGCTGAGGCTCCGACCCCGACCCCGGAGCTCCTCATCTCGGTTGAGGCTCCCATTTCTGGCTCCATCATCTCTTCTCCGGTCACCGTCCGTGGGATCGTTCGGTCCGGGTGGACGGCCTTCGAGGGTCAGGTGGGTACGGTAACGGTCTATGACGAGAACGGAGCAGAGCTCGGGGTGGGTATTTTAGCCGCGACGACCGACTGGCTCCGCCTGCCCGTCTCGTTCGGAGTTTCTGTCCCATTCCAAGCTCCGACGGGGAAAACGGGTACGCTCGTCTTCGAGAGCGAGAACCCGAGCGGGGATCCGGGTCTCACGCGGGTGTATAAAATGCCCGTGTCTTTCTGATGGCTCCCGGATAATCCACATGGGGTTTCCTTGACAGAACTGCATCTGCGGGTATCATAATTTAGCTTACGGGAAGAATCTCTAACAAAAGGGGTCGAAACCAAATCAAAATAAAGCCAAAAAAACTATGGCAGAAAAAGAGAAGTTTGTACGCTCGAAGCCGCACGTAAACGTCGGTACCATCGGACACGTCGACCACGGAAAGACTACCCTTACCGCGGCGATCACACACGTCCTGCACATGAAAGGTCTCGCGAAGAAGTCTGAGGGTGTAGATGACATCGACAACGCACCTGAGGAGAAGGCCCGCGGTATTACCATCGCGCTCCACCACTCTGAGTACGAGTCTAACAAGCGTCACTACGCTCACATCGACGCTCCGGGTCACGCTGACTACATCAAGAACATGATCACTGGTGCCGCTCAGATGGACGGTGCGGTTCTCGTGGTTGCGGCGACCGACGGTCCGATGCCTCAGACGCGCGAGCACATCCTCTTGGCCTACCAGGTCGGAGTTCCGCAGATTGTTGTCTTCCTCAACAAGTGCGACATGGTTGAAGATCCTGAGCTCATCGACCTCGTTGAGTCTGAGGTTCGCGAGCTCTTGACGAAGTACCACTTCAACGGAGAAACCACCCCGATCATCCGCGGATCAGCTCTGAAAGCCCTCCAGTGCACGTCTCCGGACAGCCCTGAGGCTAAGCCGATCTTGGACCTCATCGAGGCTATCGACACGTACATTCCTGACCCAGTTCGTGAGACTGACAAGCCGTTCTTGATGCCTATCGAGGACATCTTCTCGATCGAAGGTCGCGGAACCGTCTGCACGGGCCGCATGGAGCGTGGAATGGTGAAGGTGAACGACGATGCTGAAATCATCGGTCTCCGCCCGACCCAGAAAACGGTTATCACCGGTATCGAGATGTTCCAGAAGAGCCTCGACTCTGGCATGGCCGGAGACAACGTCGGCATCCTCCTCCGCGGTTTGAAGAAGGAAGATGTCGAGCGCGGTCAGGTCATCGCGAAGCCGGGGAGCGTTACCCCGCACTCTGAGTTCGAAGCTGAGATCTACGTGCTTTCGAAGGAAGAGGGAGGTCGCCACACCCCGTTCTTCAAGGGCTACAAGCCTCAGTTCTACATCCGCACGACTGACGTTACCGGTGAGGTTATCCTCCCGGCGGGCGTCGAGATGGTTATGCCTGGCGATACGGTGAGTATCTCGGTCAAGCTCATCGCGCCGGTTGCGCTCGAAGAGAAGCAGCGGTTCGCTATTCGCGAGGGTGGCAAGACTGTTGGCGCTGGTTCGGTAACGAAGATTACCAAGTAGTTCACTAAAACCCGGTTCATACTGTACCTTACACCATGGCGAAAAAAGAAGAACAAGCCTCAAAGCTCCGCCTTCGCATCAAGTCTTACGATGCGAAGGTGATTGATAGCTCTGTTCGCCAGATCGTCGAAGCGATCCAGCGACACGGCGGATCTGTCGTCGGTCCGATCCCGCTCCCGACGGAGTTCAAGAAGTACACTGTGAACCGCTCGACGTTTGTGCACAAGAAATCGCGCGAACAGTTTGAGCTCCGTGTCCACAAGCGGCTCATTGATGTGATGAACCCCGAGCAGAAGATCATTGAGTCGCTCACCGATCTCAACCTTCCTGCGGGCGTGGACGTCGAAATCAAAATGGGCTAGACGGGGGTTGACGGTTCCCGATCCGCAGGTTAAGATTCTCCCACTAGGGTTCAGCCTAAAAAAACAGCAGAGGCGGCCCCTCTGCTGTTTTTTTAGGCTCTCGCTACTAACAGATTCCATGGAAAAACTCACCACCACGAAGAAGGGAATGACGCAGGTCTGGAACGGCGATGAAGCTGTTCCGGTAACCATGCTCGAGTACGTCCCGAACGACGCAGCCACTGCGTTTGTTACTTCGCTCACAGTAGGCCTCTCCGTTCGTGTTTCAGGTAAGAGTAAAGGGCGAGGCTTCCAAGGTGTCGTGAAGCGCCACGGTTTTCACGGTGGCCCCGCATCACACGGTCAGAAGGATCGTCTCCGAGCTCCCGGTTCTATCGGTCCGACGGCACCGCAGCGCGTGCTCCCGGGTCGTAAGATGGCTGGTCACATGGGTAACACCCGTGTCACCGTCAGGAACCTCACGATCGCGAAGGTGGTCCCAGAGACCAACATGGTCATGGTTCGGGGAGCGGTCCCCGGAATGCGCGGGAGCAAGGTTGAAATTATAAAGTAAACCAACGACTACCATGACGCTCGATATCTACTCAAAGGAATACAAGAAGGTTGGAACGCTCGAGGCCCCCGAGAGCGTTTTTGGCGTTCGTTGGAACTCGAACCTCGTCCGTCAGGTGCTCGATGCGTCTGAGGCGAACCGCCGTCAGCTCCTCGCTCACACGAAGGGTCGCGGTGATGTCCGCGGTGGAGGTAAGAGGCCGTACGCTCAGAAGCACACCGGAAACTCTCGTCAGAGCTCGATCCGTTCACCGCTCTGGCCAGGAGGTGGAACGACGTTCGGTCCTTCGAACGAGCGCAACTTCACGAAGAAGGTGAACCGTAAGGTGAAGCGTCTCGCCATGCTCGCCATTCTCTCCAAGAAGCTCAAGGGTAGCGAGGTGTTCATCGTCGATGACCTCTCGCTCTCGGCTCCGAAGACGAAGCTCGTCGCGGAAATGGTTAAGAAGTTTTTTGGAAAGCCGTCGAGCGTGCTCTTCGTAACATCGACCGCCTCGGGTACGTTTGTTCGCGCCGCGAAGAACCTCCCGAAGACGACGATTTCCCCAGCATCATCGCTCAACGCGTATGATTGTGCGCTCCGTCGTTTTGTTGTCATCGAGGCTGCAGCCGTAGCTGAAATCGCGCGGGAGAATGTTACCCCCGAGATGAAGGCGAGCGCCAAGCAGGCAAAGGTTAAAGCTCCGGTGGTTAAGAAAGCTAAGGTAGAGAAGGCGAAGAAGCCAAAGACTCCTAAGAAAACCTCGAGCAAATAATAACCATGAAAAAGCCTTTCATAAAAAAGAAAACGCCTGTTTCAGGAGCTCCAACTGAAAAGAAAACAAAGGCTAAGGTGGTGTCTGTTGCACCTGGAACCTTCAGCCACAACGCGCTCGTGTTCCGCGCTCACGTGAGCGAGAAGGCGTACCGCAACCAGCCGAAGGGCCAGTATGTATTCTGGGTTGCTCCGAAGGCAACGAAGCCTGAGATCCGTCGCGAAATTTCAAAGCGGTACGGGGTGACCGTCATCTCGGTAAACACCGTTTCTTCCGCCGGCAAGCCGAACCACTTCCGCGGGAAGCCGGGTCGCAGCAACGCCACGAAGAAGGCAATCGTGACCCTCAGGGAGGGGCAGACGATCGAAATTTCCTAACACAAATTTATGCCTAACAAAGCCTACAAGCCAACGTCCTCTTCGCGCCGCAACTACTCCGTTGCGGACTACCGCGTGCTCACGGCTACCGCGCCGCACAAGCCGCTCACCTCGAGGGTGAAGAGCAGTGGTGGTAGGAACAGCCAAGGCCGCATCACGATGCGCCACCAGGGCGGCGGGAACACGAAGCTATACCGCACGGTAGATTTTTCATACAAGAAGCGGAACATCCCGGCTCGCGTCGAGACGATTGAGTACGACCCGTACCGTTCGGCCTTCATCGCGCTCGTCGTATACAGGGACGGAGAACGAAAGTACATCCTTGCCCCGCACGGCCTCGCCGTCGGAGCCGGGATCATTTTTTCCGAAGAGGCTCCGCTCACGCCGGGCAACCGTCTCCCGCTCCGCAAGATTCCGGTCGGCGCGTTCGTGCACAACATCGAGATCTTCCCAGACGGGGGAGCCCGCATTGCACGCTCTGCTGGTGTCTCGGTTCAGGTTCTCGCGAACGAGGACGGGTACACGCACCTCAAGATGCCTTCGGGAGAAATTCGCAAGGTGCTCTGGAATGCAGCTGCGTGCATCGGTCAGGTTTCAAACCCCGAGCACAACCTCGTGATTATCGGTAAGGCCGGTCGCTCGAGGTGGCTCGGCATCCGCCCGACGGTCCGCGGAAAGGCTATGAACCCCGTCGATCACCCGTACGGTGGTGGAGAGGGAAGCCAGCCTCGCGGAACGAAGCGCCCGAAAAACATTTGGGGCAAGGTGACGGGAGGGAAGAGGACCCGCAACAAGAAGAAGCACTCGTCGAAGCTTATTGTAAAGCGCCGCAAGTAACGCTATACTGCACTTCTCACTATGAGCCGATCACTCAAAAAAGGACCCCGGGTAGATGCGAAGCTCCTCAAGAAGGTAGCGCGTGTTTCTGCTGGGAGCGGTACGGTCATCAAGACCTGGTCCCGCAGTTCTGAGATCTCTCCGGAGATGGTTGGGCACGTGTTCGGCGTCCACAACGGGAAAGCTTTCGTAGAGGTGAACGTCGGCGAAGATATGGTCGGGCACAAGCTCGGCGAGTTCTCACCGACTCGCAAGTTTGTGAAGCACGGCGGAAAGATGCAGAAAGATATCGAGAAGGGACCAACCGCTGCTCCCGCTCCGGCAAAGAAATAATCCACACCCATGAAAACCGCAAGTGCACAATCGAAGTACGTGAGGATTTCACCCCGCAAGATGCGGCTCCTCGCGTCTGTGCTCCGCGGTGTTTCCGTCTCAGAAGCTGAGGCGCGCCTCATGGTTGCCCCGCAGCGTTCCGCAATCCCGCTCTTGAAGGCTCTCCGGAGCGCAACGGCGAACGCGATCCAGTCGAAGCTCGACCTCCACGCGCTCATCGTCTCTGAGGTTCGCATCGATGGCGGTCCGAAGCTCCGCAGGTTCATGCCCCGCGCGCGCGGTGGTATGGGTAAGATCGAAAAGAAGTCGAGCCACATCACGATCGTCGTAGGCGAGTCTCCGACTCCGCTCCGCGCGAGCCGTTTTGTGGTCGCCAAGAAGAGCGTCAATTCGAAGGAGGTTTCGAAGAAGGCGAGCGTGAAGAAAGTAAAGCCTGACACGAAGCAGGACGCAGAGAAGCCTGCGCAGGACAAGTCCGGCTCCAAGAAGGGTAAGGGAGTCGCTCCGAAGATTTTCAACCGCAAGGCAATATAAATAAGAGAAGAACCAACCCACACCTATGGCACGCAAAGTAAATCCAACAACCTTCCGTCTCGGCATCACGCTCCCGTGGGCTAGCCGGTGGTTCTACAAGAAGAGCCTCAGGTTCTACCTCGAGGAAGACCACGTGATTCGCGAGTACATCGAGGAGAAGGTTCTCGCCGCGGGCATCGCGGGCATCGTGATTGACCGCTCGGGAGAATCGGTTCGGGTAACGATCCAGGCTGCGAAGCCGGGCATCGTGATTGGTCGCGGTGGTAAGGGAGCAGAAGACCTGAAAGCGGGGCTCTTGAAGATTATCGCTAAACTCCGCGCGAAGCGCCACTTCGCTCCGAAGTTCGCCCTCTCGCTCACGATCGAAGAACTCAAGCGGTTTGACGTGTCAGCTGCGGTCGTAGCCCAGACGGTCGCCTCGGATATCGAGCGCCGCCAGGCGTTCCGCCGTGTCCTGAAGCGAAACCTCGAGAGCATCATGCAGAACCGCGACATGAAGGGTGCGAAGATCCGCGTCGGTGGTCGCTTGAACGGAGCTGAGATTTCGAGGCACGAATCGGTTTCGAACGGCAAGATGCCGCTCCAGACGCTCCGCGCGAACGTAGACTACGGGGAGGCAACCGCGTACAACACCTACGGCACCATCGGGGTGAAGGTTTGGATCTACAAGGGAGAAATTTTCGAGGAAGAAAAGAAAGCATAAACCAGAACCATGCTCCAACCGAAACGCCAAAAACACCGGAAACAGCAGAAGGGACGCTCGCGGAGCCGTCTCGTTGAAACCCGTGGAACCGCGGTGAGCTACGGCACGTACGGCCTCCAGGCGACCGAGGCTTCGTGGATTGACGGTAAGCAGATAGAGGCAGCCCGCAAGACGATCTCGCACGCCCTGAAGCGTGAGGGGAGGCTCTGGATTCGTATCTTCCCCGATAAGCCCGTAACGAAGCTCCCGCCCGAGGTTACCTTGGGAGGAGGAAAGGGAGAGATCGACCGGTACGTGTTCCCGGTGAAGCCGGGGCGCATGCTCTTCGAGGTTGATGGGGTGAGCCAGGTGCTCGCCACGGAAGCCTTCAGGAAGGCGGGTCACAAGCTTCCTGTGAAGACCAAAATGGTGATCAAGAGATCCTAATTACATTGACATATGAAGCGAAAAGAATTACAAATGTATAGGAGTAAAACTGCGGATGAGGTCTCGAAAGAGGTCCGCGAGAATCGCGCTCGGTTAAACGAGTTGCGGTTCAACCTCGCTGCCGGAAAGACCGCAAACGTGAAGGAGATCAGGTCGGTCAGGCGGGCGATTGCACAGCTCCTCACCGTAGCGAACACTTCGGAGAAAACTTCGTAACGAAAACATGGCACGAACACTCACCGGTACCGTTGTTTCAGATAAGATGCGCAAGACGCGCGTCGTTTCTGTAGAGCGCCTCAAGAAGCACCCGATCTACGAGAAGCAGTACACGGTCACCGAGCGCTTCAAGGCGCACGATGAGAAGGAGGAGTACCACGTGGGTGACGTGGTTGTCATGAACGATTCCCGTCCGCTCTCGAAAGAGAAGCGCTGGGTGATAATCCGTAAAGCGTAACAACCATGATTCAAGAACGCAGCATACTGAAGGTAGCCGATAACAGCGGAGCAAAAATCGTTCGCTGTTTTCGCGTGCTCGGCGGGAGCCGTAAGCGGTACGCACGGATCGGCGACATCATCGTTGCGTCCGTTCAGGTTGCAGAGCCCCGGAAGCAGGTGAAGAAGAAAGACATCGTCCGTGCGCTCGTCGTGCGCCAGCGTGCACCGACGCACCGCTCTGATGGCTCTCACATCCGCTTCGATGAGAACGCGGTCGTGATCATCGACAAGGGTGAGCCGAAGGGAACCCGTATCTTCGGTCCGATCCCGCGCGAGATAAAAGAGAAAGGTTACAAGACCATCGCCTCGCTCGCCGAGGAACTCGTATAAACCTATGCGTATAAAGAAAGGAGACCGGGTACAAATCATGAAGGGAAAGGATCGCGGAAAAGCGGGCTCTGTTCTGCGTGTTGATCCTGATGCAAACCGCGTAACCGTCGAGGGGATGAACGTTGCGAAGAAGCACGTCCGTCCTAAGAAGGAGGGTGAGAAGGGTCAGACCGTAGAGGTCGTACGTTCGGTTGCCGCTTCGAACGTACGCCTCGTCTGCCCGCGCTGTAGCGCCGTTTCTCGCACCGGTTACCGGGTTGAGGGTGAGAATAAGATCCGGTTCTGCAAAGCGTGTAACGCGTCGGTAGAGAAGTAACACCACCATGGCAACCACACACACAACTGAGCGCAAAGCGAAGAAGCCTGAACTAGGTGTCCGCGGCAACCTCGAAAAGATTGTCGTGAACATCGGTGCGGGTAAGCTCCGCAACCAGCCGAACTTCGATGAGAAGGTCGTGCCCGAGCTCATCGCTGCAATTGCAACGATTACCGGTCAGAAGCCGGCTCCCCGGAAGGCTAAGAAGTCTATCGCGAGCTTCAAACTCCGCGAGGGTGAGGTGGTTGGTTTCCAGGTGACAATTCGCCGCGCCCGAATGGAGTTGTTCCTGAAGCGACTCATTGAAGTTGTCTTCCCTCGCGTGAAGGACTTCCGTGGCCTCGAGGTTACGAACGTTGACGAGCACGGGAACCTCAACGTCGGTTTTAAAGACCAGTTCGTTTTCCCAGAAATCAACATCGAGAAGTCACGCCTCACGTTCGGGGTACAGGTAACCTGCGTTTCGAAGACGAAGGATCGTGATGAGGCGATTGCGTTCTACCGGTCGGTTGGGGTACCATTGAAAAATTCGTAACATGGCGAAAACCTCAGTCATCGCGCGTTCAGAAAAGAAACCGAAGTACTCAACCCGGTCGGTTAGTCGCTGTTTCCGCTGCGGGAGGAAGCGCGGGTACATGCGCGATTTCAACATGTGCCGCATCTGCTTCCGTGAGCTCGCGAGCAAGGGTCAGATTCCCGGAATAAAGAAAGCCTCCTAACCCATGTACATAGACGTCGTAAACAGAATCAAGAACGCCCAACGCGCCGGGAAGCCAGCCTTCAAGGTACGCTACACGAACATGGACTACGCGGTCCTCGAGGTTCTCCGCGCGTACGGGTTCGTTAAGAAGGCAGAGGTTAAGGGTAAGTCCTTCAAGCGGATCATTGAGATCGACTGCGACGTTTCGAATCAGATTCACGGCATCCGGTTTCTGAGTAAGCCGTCGCTCCGCAGGTTTGCCGGGTACGATGAGCTCCGTCCGGTCAAGAACGGCCACGGGTTGCTCATCCTCTCGACGCCGAAGGGGATACTCTCCGGAAACCAGGCGAAGAAACAGAAGGTCGGAGGTCAGCTCTTGTTCCAGGTTTGGTAACCCACCCCACACTATGTCTAAGATTGGAAAACAACCGATAGCGATCCCGAGCGAAATCTCCGTTGAGATTTTGGGTACGGGTGCGATAACCTTCACCGGAAAGAAGGGTTCGGTTACCGTACCTCCGCTCCGCGGCGTGAAGCCCGTCCTCGATGGTTCTACACTCTCGTTTG
>JAYSOF010000031.1:0-3735 GCA_043723165.1 bacterium | reverse complement strand
GGTAGGACAGCGGCCTTTGAAGCCGTGAATCTTGGTTCGATTCCAAGTCCCACAGCCAACAAGATCATACCCGGTTAAGGTTATGGATAAAAAACAGATCAAACTGAACGTGGGGTGTGGAATATACCTAGTTTCAGGCTTTATAAACATCGATAAGGTCTACAAGTACGAGGAGATCACCTCGAAAGCTGGTTACTTTATCAACGCCCTCGTTGAACCGGGAGCAGAGTACCTCCAAGCGGACGTTTTAAAGCTTCCGTTCCAAGACAATCACGCCGACTACGTTGAATCGATAGACATGATCGAGCACCTACCGTTTCGCCAAGTTCTCGGCGCTGTTAAAGAAATGCGGAGGGTTTTGAAAAATGGACACACCCTCAAGGTGGTGACCGCAAATTTTGATGAAGTGGCAAAAGAGTGGACCGAAAAAGTCGCGGATAAAATGATTGACTTCGGTGATCCAAAATCACCATTCTACGATCTGACGGAAATCATATACGGGAACCAGGCTAGCGAGGGAGAATTTCACTGCGTTCCGATCAACCCAGCATACGCGTACGCTCTGTTTAGGAACGCCGGATTTGAGGAAGAAAAAATAGAAATACGGATCTACCCGAAAGGGGTCCACTGCGATTTACCCGATCTCCAGACGAGCGGACCGAAAGAGCTGAAAAAAAACCTCGTACTCAGGAACGGCATGCTCGTCATAAGCGCCATAAAATAACAGGATGAAATTTATAACCTTAAACACGTGGGGTGGGCACGTCATGAAACCGCTCGCAGAGTTCTTGGTAGCTCACAGCGATGCGGATATCTTCTGTCTCCAAGAGATCTTCAACGGGAGCGATGAGGAGAACATTGAACTGTTCACAAACCTGACCAACTTCGGTGACATCGAAATCCACCTCTTGGAACGAATCAAAAAACTGCTACCGAACCACACGGCAAGGTTCTGTCCTTCGTTTGAAAATAGCTTCGGAACCGCCATATTCGTCAAGAACGGGCTGGAGGTTACGGAGAGCGGAGAAGTTCTCCTGTACCGAAATGCGAGCTTCCCGAATCTCAAGGAATCCGATGAAGACATCGCGCGAAAGATGCAGTGGCTGAAGCTGAAGGTTGGCAGAACGGAGCTCACGGTGATGAACGTCCACGGGCACTGGGCGAGCGATAAGCTCGATAACGACGCTCGGATAGAGCAGTCCAAAAAAATCCTCGAGTTTGTAGGAAGAACGCACGGGCCGAAGGTGCTCTCGGGAGATTTTAACCTCTCGCTCGATACCGAGAGCGTGCGGATGCTCGATGAAAAGATGGAGAACCTCGTGCGCAAGCACAACGTAGAGAGCACGAGAACGAGGCTGTACACGAAATCGGGAAAGCACGCGGACTACATCTTCACCTCACCCGAAATCAGCGTCGAATCGTTCGAGGTGCTACCCGATGAAGTTTCGGATCACGCTCCCCTGCTCCTCAGCTTCCAAGTTAGGTAACGCCCATGTACTTCGTGTACCTCATCGAGTGTAAAGACGGGTCCCTCTACACGGGGATTACCACCGACGTCGACCGACGGTTCGTGGAGCACCAGAGCGGGGTTGGGAGCTACTACGCGCGCTCGCGGGGCGTACGCCGGGTCGTCCACACCGAAGAGCACCCAGACCGGTCCTCGGCACTGAAACGTGAAGCAGAAATCAAGAGCTGGACGAGACAAAAGAAGCTCGAGCTCGTAGCCCGAAAACCGATTAAGAAGAAACGAAAAAGCTAGCTCTACCTTTGCGTTAGCCAGGATAAGGGGCTATCCTGATGGGAGTCGAAGTACGGGTAGGCAATAAAACAAAAACATGGGATTCAACAAAGACAGGGGCGGTTACGGAAAGGGTCGTGATGACAGGGGTTACGGGGGCAAACCAGCCTTCCAGAAGCCAGAGCGGATGGGTTTTGGAGCACCTACCCAGATGTTTCCAGCAGTCTGTGACAAGTGTCACAAGCCATGTGAGGTCCCCTTCAAGTCGGACGGTCAGCGTCCGGTCTACTGCAGGGACTGCTTCGGAGCTAACCGCGGAACAGCTCCGGTGGGAGGAACGCCGAGGAGAGAGTTCACCCCGGGTCCCCGCCGTGACTTCTCTCTGCAGACGCCAGCGTTCTCGGCACCGAGGGTTGAAGATCGCAGGATCGATGACATCAAGCGTCAGCTCGACACCATGACGGCTAAGCTCGATAAGCTCATCGCCTCGATGGAACCAGCAAAGCGCACGCCAGTGAGCTTTGAGGTTGCACCGAAAGAAACAAAGGCGGTCGGAACGCCGACTGCGAAAGTTCAGAAGGTTGCCCTCAGGGCGGTAAAGAAAGCGGCGAAGAAGGTTGCTCCGAAAAAGAAAAAGTAACCTTACCACCCAAAATAAAAACCGCTCACACGTGTGAGCGGTTTTTGTTAAGATTGAGGTATGGATAACTGCATCTTCTGCAAGATCGTTCGGGGTGAAGCTCCGGCTCACAAAATATGGGAGGACGAGAAACACCTCGCCTTCCTATCGATATTTCCGAACACGGAAGGGTTCTCGGTCGTGATCACGAAAGAGCACTACCCGAGCTACGCTTTCGACCTACCGGAGATCGTCCTCGGGGAGCTCACAGCAGCCGCGGCGAAGGTCGGGAAACTCCTCGATGCGAAGCTCGGGGACGTCGGACGAACCGGAATGATATTCGAGGGGTTCGGCGTAGACCACGTGCACGCTAAGCTCTTCCCCATGCACGGAACGAAGTCTCCCGAGTGGCGGCCAATCAAATCAGACATCAGTAAGTACTTCGAGAAGTACGAGGGGTACATATCTTCGCACGACTACGAGCGGGGCGATGATACGGAGCTCGGTGACCTCGCTAAAAAAATCCGCGAATAAAACACCCCTCCGGTTCTAGAGAGGCCTCTTCAGATACTCCGTTCTGCGCGCACAGAACGGAGCATTACGTTTTTAGGTTAACCTTCAGTTCTACTTAACGCCGTCGATTTTGACCGGAGCGGCAGCAATCTGTGTGTGTTGTTCAGATTCGGGAATACCCATGAACGGCCGGCTCCGGTAGAGGGTTGCGAGTACGCAGGTACTTACAAAACCGAAAGCAGAGGTGATGACGAAGAGCGTGTGGAAACCAAACTGGGCAGCCACGAAGGCTCCGAACGCACCAGAGACCGCTGTCGCGATGCCGATGCTCACATCTTCGAGCGACCACGCCTGACCAACGGCCTTCCGGTTAACGTACTTGGTGAACGAGATGCGCCACGCGGGAACTGCGAAAGCGTTCGCGAGGCCGTTCACCGCCTGGATCACGTACAGGTGCCACGTTTCGGTAACGAGGAGGTACAGGAGCGGCACGAGCGAGATGACGAACGTGCCGATGACGAGCGAGTAGTACTCGTCACGGTTCCCGGGGGTCGCGTCTAAGAAACGCGTTACGAATATCACCGAGAAGACGCGGGCGACCCAGTACACGGCGACCGCGTAGCCGACAACCTCAATCGTCGCACCGGGGATGTTCCCGATGACGAAGATGGCAAATATCGGTGCGAGGAGACCCAAGCTGAAGAGCAGGAAAAAATCAGAGAGGACGAGGGTGCGGATGACTGAGTTCACGTGGAAGTTCACGTCTCAACTCTACCACAGCCCCGAGCACGCTCAAGGCCTACGCCTTCTTCTCTTTCTTCCGGTCGAGGTACTTCTTACCCTTGAGCTTTGCGGGAAGAAAGTC
>JAYSOF010000030.1:0-5255 GCA_043723165.1 bacterium | reverse complement strand
GCTGTGGCGACCGGTGCGACCGGAGCAACCACAACCTCTTCGACGCGTTTCTCCTGTACGTTCGCAATCGTCGCCTCGCTCTCGGCGTGTACCTTAACCTTGGCCGGAACCGTGAGGTCTTTAACCGTAATGTGATCTCCTGGTTTCTCGAGCCCTACGACCGAAACCTCGAACTTTGCGGGGAGATCTCCCGGCAAACCCTCAACCTCTATCTCGTGGAGGACGTGGAGCACGACGAACCCAGCCTTCGTGGCGAGGGGTTCACCTACGAGCACGACGGGGATCTTAGCCTGGATCTTTTCATCCATACGAACCTGACGGAAGTCGGCAGCGAGGTACGAGCCGGAGAGGGGGTCTTCGTGAACGCCGGAGATGATTACCGAAACTTTCGTTCCGTCATCGAGCAGCCCCGTTACGATACCGTGCTCTCCCGCAACCTGGTAAACCTTCGTGAACTCTCGGACGGGGACTGACACGTGCGCGTTCTTAACGCCGTGTCCGTAAATTTCAGCGGGAATGAAACCCTCACGGCGAACCTTGCGTGAGTGTTTTCCGAGTGCGGTGCGGTTGGAGAGCTTGAGTTCCATGGGATGTTACGCGGTTGATTTCTTCGTCCGGGCTTTCTTCGCCTTCACGGGAGTTGCAATCGCTTTGTCACGGCGAGCCTTGAAGCGCTCAACGCGTCCTGCGGTATCGATGAGCATCTGCTTACCGGTGTAGAACGGGTGACACTTCGAGCAGATTTCAACTTCGAGTTTTTCGACGGTGGAGCCGACGACGTGCTTCGCTCCGCACACGCAGGTAGCGGTAGCGGTGGGGAAGTACTTTGGGTGGATGTCCTTCTTCATAGCCAGGGAATGGTACCCGTTTTCCCGTAAACGGTCAATCCTACTCGGGTTTACCCGTATTCTGACCCTTGGGAGGGCGCTCTGGTACCCCTCGTGCCGAACAGAATGGGTGTTTTACCCCTCATTTGAATTTAGCCTGTTTCGGTGGTAGGGTGGGTTCTGAAATGCTCACCCGGAAGATTGGCATAGACCTCGGTACCACGAACACGCTCGTGTTCCTTCCCGAGCGTGGAATCGTCATCAATGAGCCCACCGTCGTTGCGCTCCGAAAACCTGACAACACAGTCCTCGCCGTTGGAGCAGAAGCGAAGGAGATGGTCGGGCGCACCCCCGACGACATCGTCACGTACCGTCCGCTCAAGGATGGCGTTATCGCCGAGTACTACATTACCCAGGCGATGCTCCGCTACTTCATCTCGAAGAGCATCGGACGGTTCAATATCATCAAGCCAGAAGTTGTTATTTCAGTTCCGGCTGGAATCACCTCGACCGAGCACCGCGCGGTTATGAACGCGGCTAAGGAAGCCGGGGCAAAGGAGGTGTACCTCGTGAAGGAACCGCTCCTCGCGTCCCTCGGCGCGGGAATTCCGATCCACTCCGCAGAGGGGAACATGATCGTGAACATCGGCGGTGGAACTACCGAGGTAGCCGTCATTTCCTTGGGAGGTATCGTGACATGGGAGAGCTTGCGCGTTGCTGGTAACCGTTTCGATCAGGCGATCGGCGAGTACATTAAGAAGAAGTACGGCCTCGCAATCGGAGAGAACACCGCGGAGAACATCAAGATTGGCATCGGGACCGCGCTCCCCACGCGGACGAAGTCTGAGATGAAAATCCGTGGACGCGACCTCCCGTCCGGTCTCCCGAAGGACATGGTGATTACCGCGAACGAGGTTGCTGAGGCAATCAACGGGCACCTCGTCGACATCATGAATGCGATACAGGCGGTCTTTAACGTGACCCCACCGGAGCTCGCCGCTGATATCATGGAGAAGGGTATCGTCCTCTCGGGCGGTAGCTCTCAGCTCCGCGAACTGCCCGAGTTCATCAAGCGATCGCTCGGCGTTTCCGCGTACGTTGCCGAAGAGCCTATCCTGTGCGTTGCGAAGGGAACCGCGACCGTGCTGAACCACCTCGACGTGTACAAGCGGACGCTCCTGAACCGCCGGTAGATTTTCTAAAAATTTGAATAATGACGTACGGATTCGATGACCTCAGATCCCGTTTCTCCACTCAGGTTCACCGCGGAACGGTCAGCCACGCCCACCTGCTCTTCGGTGATGCGGGGGTAGGGAAGTGGAGGTTTGCCCGCGACCTTGCGGGTTTCCTCGAGCGGGGGACGTGGGACAAACCGACAGCACCCCTCCTCGACGCGCTCTTCATCGAACACGATCCCGAGCGATCTTCGATCGGGATCGATGAGGTCCGTGCTATGAAGCAGTTCCTTTGGCAAACCCCCCTCTCATCTCCCTTCCGGTACGTCGCGATAAACGACGCGCACCTCTTAACCCCCGAAGCTCAAGGTGCTATGCTCAAGGTTGTTGAGGAGCCTCCGAGCCACGCGCTCCTCATGTTCGTTTCATTCGATCCTTCGACCCTCAACGCTCCACTCCGGTCACGCCTCCAGAAGGTGTACTGTCCCCGGATGTCTCGGTCCGAACTCGAGCATGTGCTCGTTTCCGGGTACGGCGTTCCGCCGAGCTCTGCAAAAAAAGTTGCCCTCGGTTCATACGGACGGCTCGGTCGTGCCCTCGCGCTCGCCGGAAAAGTTCCGGGAGACACCAGGCCGGCGGATGACCCCGAGCGCACCTTTGAGGAGACGATCATCAACCTCCATGCGCTCAAATTGTACGGTGCGCTCGTGGGTGCACTCTCCCGTGAATCGAGCCTCAAGCAGTTCAACCTGAACGGTCCACTCCAAACCAAAGCACTCAAAGAAACAACCCATGCACCCCATCGCCAGTGATTTTCAAAAACGAGCGGTAGCCGCAGTTTCTAACTTCAAATCAGAAATTTCGGGAGTCCGCGCTAACCGTCCGACCCCCGCCCTCGTCGAGAACATTCCCGTTACGTGCTACGGGCAGACGATGCCGATGAAGCACGTCGCCTCGATCACCGTCATTCCACCGCGCGAAATTTCCGTGCAGGCGTGGGATAAGGAAGCCCTCCCGGCTATCGTGAAGGCAATCGAGGCTGCGAACATCGGCCTCTCTCCGCGTGCTGAGGGTACGTCTATCCGCATGTTTCTCCCCGAACTTTCAGAAGAGCGCCGCGAGGAGCTCGCGAAGCACATCAGGAAGCTCTCTGAAACCGCGCGCATCTCCATTCGGGGTCTCCGTGAAGATGCGAACAAAGAGGTTCAGCGGGCGTTCGATGCGAAGGATATAACCGAAGACGACCGGTTTAAAATCCGCGAGGAAATTCAGAAGCACACCGATGCGGCAAACCGCAGCATCGAAGACTCGGTGGCTCAGAAGATTGCTGAGGTCAGCTCTTAAGAAGCCATGGCAGTCGCTGTCATCATCGGCCTCGCGCTCCTCATCCTCATCCACGAGGCTGGCCACTTCGTAGCTGCAAAAATATTCGGCATCCGCGTCGATGAGTTCGGCATCGGGTTCCCCCCGCGCCTCTTCGCCCGCCGTTCTGGTGAAACCGAGTACTCGGTGAACGCGCTCCCCATAGGCGGGTTCGTCCGGCTCGCCCACGAAGACGATGACTCTACGGATCCGCGATCGTTCTCGTCTCAGCCCGCGTGGAAAAAAATTATCGTGCTCGTCGCAGGGATTACCATGAACCTCGTCGTTGCCTGGGTGCTCTTTTCTGCTGTGTTCACGGTGGGGGCACCCCTCCGGGTTGTCGTCACCTCTGTCGTTCCCGGATCTCCCGCGGCTCTCGCTGGGCTCGCGAACGGGGATGTGATCGCCGGGTTCACGAGCGTCAATGAGTTCATCTCGTTCTCGCACCGCGGAACGGAAGCTGGAACCCCGACCGCCCTCACGGTTCTCCGTGGCGGGTCCGAGCTCAACGTTTCCGTGCTCGGACGGAAGGATCCTCCCGCTGGTGAGGGTTCGCTCGGCATCGCGCTCGTCGGGGTCGGGTTCGTCGGTGAATCATTTTTCGGTGCACTCGCATCGGGAGCTCAGGCGACGTACGAAACGTTCCTGTCGGTAGCCTCTGGGCTCTCCCACCTCATCTCCGGAATTTTTTCTAAAGGATCGCTCTCTTCTGTTGCTGGTCCAGTCGGGATCGTCGCGATGGCCTCCGAGGTTGGTACGGCTGGGTTCTCGTACCTCATACAGCTCATCGCGGTCATTTCGGTAAACCTGGCGGTCTTGAACCTCATCCCGTTTCCGGCACTCGACGGGGGACGTGCCGTGGTTGCCGTTGCTGAGGCTCTCACCCGTCGGCGGTTTCCTAACTCTATCCTCCGCGGGGTAAATGCGGTCGGGTTCGCCCTCTTGCTCGTTCTCATGGTTCTCGTTACCATCCAAGATATAACCCGCCTCGTTTAACACATGCGCCTCTCACACTACCCATTCAAGACCAGGAAGGAAGCCCCGAAAGACGAGGTTTCTGTTAACGCTGAGCTCCTCATCAGGGCTGGTTTCATTGATAAGCTCATGGCTGGCGTGTATACCTTCCTCCCGCTCGGTCTCACCGCGCTCCGTAAGGTTGAGGGTATCGTGAGGGATGAAATGGTTGCGATCGGTGGGCAGGAGGTCCTCATGCCTGCGCTCCAGCCTAAGGCAAACTGGGAGGCGACCGGACGGTGGAACACATTGGACGCTCTCTTCAAGTTTACGAGCGTCCGTACGAAGACTGAGCTCGCGCTCGGCCCGACCCACGAAGAGATTGTGACCCCGCTCTTGGGAAAATCTACGCTCTCGTACCGCGACCTGCCCGCGTACCTCTTCCAAATCCAGACGAAGTTTCGCGATGAACCCCGCGCAAAATCCGGCATCCTCCGCGGACGTGAATTCGTGATGAAGGACCTGTACTCGTTCCACGCGGACGAGGCTGACCTCGATTCGTACTACGCTACCGTGCAGGATGCGTACACTAAGATTTTTGATCGGGTCGGTTTAGGTGACCGCACGTACGTGACGTTCGCTTCGGGTGGAACCTTTTCGAAGTACTCCCACGAGTTTCAGACGGTCACGCCTGCGGGAGAGGATACCATCTACATCTGCGACGCGTGCCGCATCGCGGTGAACGAGGAGATCATCGGAGAACAAGACTCGTGCCCGTCGTGCGGTTCGAAGGCGCTCCGCGGCGAGAAAGCTGTCGAGGTTGGGAACATTTTCAAACTCAAAACGAAGTACTCATCAGCCTTCAACCTCACGTACCGTGACCAGAACGGAGCGGAGCAGGAGGTCACGATGGGTTGCTACGGTATCGGTCCGAGCC
>JAYSOF010000029.1:0-1476 GCA_043723165.1 bacterium | reverse complement strand
TGAACCAGAAGCACCAGGGTGTCGCTTCTCAGTACCAGCGCCCCCCGCAGAACCCGTACTACGCACCACAGGTGCCGGTTCGTGAGGTGACGCCCCCAGACGTCGTGCTCGAGATCGGTGGGGAGGGGCCGATGCCGCTCATCATTCACTACCACGGCGACAGCGAAGAGTTTTAATCACTCAGGCTCGGAAATTCTTAAGCTACAGACGCGCCTCTTTTCAGAGAGCTTTTAACGGGATATAGTTTAAAACGGTTCGTCTCTAGGACGCGTGCTAGCTGTTCACGTTCGAGCATCGGCCGGTGCTCGGGCGGGAGCGTGTTGGTGCGGGTTTCGGAGGTGCGAACCATGCACGTGCATTAACGAGAACAGGGGGAAAGCTCTAGTTTTTCTCCGGTAGGGAATTCGTTCGCACCTGCACCCCGACGGCTTATTATTATTATTTTATTAAAGCCGCGGTGGTCGGCAGGTTCGGGCCTAAGACTGAACGGGGGAGCGCTACGGCGACTCCTCTGTTTTCGTTTTGTGTGGTAAAATTTTTGTAATGCTTGGACGCGGACTCGAATCTCTCATACCAAAAAAATCGGGTGGCTCAGCCGGTCAGTCGGTGAACCCGACTCCGGCAGCTCCGGTAAGCTGGGATACCCACCCTGCGCTCGCGCCGTACGGAGCTCCCGCGCCAGTTTCTGTGCCGACTCATACTCCGATTTCCGTTTCCGTTACGCCTCAGCCGGTTACGAGAGAGCGAGAAGCTCCTAGGGCTACCGAGGTGAGCGTTGGGGAGCCGTCCCGTTCCCGTGAACCTCAGCGCGAGGCAATTTTTCATATCGAGGTAGACAGGATCCGTCCGAACCCGTACCAACCCCGAAAGTTTTTTAACGACGAAGACCTCGATGAGCTTGCGAGCTCGATCCGCGAGTTCGGGATCCTCCAGCCGCTCGTCGTCTCGAAGGTCATCCACGAGGTGGAGGGCGGAACCTCTGTCGAGTACCAGTTGATTGCCGGTGAACGTCGTCTCATGGCGGCGAAGCGCGCTGGCCTCGAGCGCGTTCCCGCAATCGTGAAGGGTGCGACGCCGAAGCAGACCCAGCTCGAGCTCGCGCTCATAGAGAACATCCAGCGGAGCAACCTGAACTCGCTCGAATCCGCGAAGGCGTACGCGAGGCTCCAGGACGAGTTCAACCTCACCCAGCGGGAGGTTGCTGCGCGCGTGGGTAAGAGCCGTGAGGCGGTCGCGAACACGCTCCGCCTCCTCCAGCTCCCGTCAGAAATTCAGGACGCGGTTTCTCGGGGCACGGTGAGCGAGTCGCAGGCGCGCACGCTCTTGGGTGTCTCAGATCCGAACGTGCAGAAGAAGGCGTTCGAGCGGATCTTGGGCGGGGGGGTGAGCGTCCGTGCGCTCCGCACCGAGGTGCAAAAGCCGAAGGCGTCTGACCCAGAGGCGGGGTACTGGGAGAAGAAGCTCGAAGAGTTCTTC
>JAYSOF010000028.1:0-1068 GCA_043723165.1 bacterium | reverse complement strand
TTCATGTTTGACGTGCTTCCTGAACTGAGGAAGAAGACGCAGGATTTTGTCGTGGTGTGCGGGAACCCGAACCAGAAGTTCTCAAACAAGGAGCTCGAGGAGCGCTGCGGACGAGACGGTTACGTGACTCTCACTTCAGACACGTTCAACCGCGACGAGTTCAAGTACGTTGCCTCCCACAGCGACATCGCTGTCGGCCTGTACAACAAGGACGCATACGGGGGAACTGCTGCTCGAGAATGCGTAGAACTCGGGTGCTTGCCACTATGGCTGGATAATTTTGAATATTCTAGCCTTACCCGAGAGGCCGACGAACCGGGCTTCTCGTGGCCTTTCCTTGTAAAAGCAGACCTGAGCGACCTCGCAGAGAAAGCACACCACCTGGTGTTCTTTGTTCAGAACCAACGAGGCGCAGCCAGAGACTGGAACAACAGGTTCCGCAACATCGTGCGCGAGCGGTGCTCGTACGAGGCAACAACGCCGGAGGCGATGGAAAAGATGGGTCTCTTGTGAGAACGAAGAAAGAAGGACCTCCAGAAACGCCCACTGGAAAGTGCGTGTTCTGCACCGGGACAGTGAAGGGCGAGTGGGTCCACGGGCTCCTTCCCGGAGTGGACTTCAGGAGTGTTCCGTTGGGTCGTGGTTCTCGCAATTACATCGGATGGAACTTCAAGGGTTACAACTGCGAAAAGTGTGGGTTGATGTACAAGTTTCCTCAGCCCGAGAGTGTTACAATTGATAAGGGAGAAGATCAAAAGTGAAAATTCTCATAACGGGTGCCGCCGGGTTCATCGGGAGCAACCTCACCAACAGGCTCGTTGAAGACGGGCACCTCGTCATCGGTGTTGACGACATGAGCAACGGGCACGAGGAGTTCCTGAAGCCGTCTCTCGAGCAGAAGACGAAGTTCTCGCTTTGGAAGGGTGACTTTGCCTCGTCACAAGTGCTAGAAACGATCAGGACGCTTCCTCAGAAGCTGAAGTTTGACGTTGTGTTTCACCTCGCCGCTGTTCCCAGGGTGAGTTACTCTGTTGAACACCCGCTGGAGACCCACGAGACGAACGTTAA
>JAYSOF010000027.1:0-4452 GCA_043723165.1 bacterium | reverse complement strand
GTTACGGTAACGCGCTCTCACCACGGAGAGAACGAGAAGGATCCGTGGTGGCGCACGACGAACCAGGATTTCTTACAGCTCTTCACGACGCCCGGATCGTCGCTCATCAGTATGAAGGGGAACACGTCGCGCACGATGGACAGCGGGGCATCGTACGGAGCATCCTACGAACGGATTCCGGAACTCGAGAGCATCGAGCAGTCGCAGACCTTCGTGTCGAACTACCAAGCGTACACGATGCGTGCGAACGGGAAGTCTGTGTTCGCGGGTTGGGTGCTGGTTCCTGCCGGAGAATCGAAAGAGCTCGTGACCCGGTACCAGACTTCGCGCGTCGGGGACCCTACGGTTGCGGTCGGTTCAAAGTACACGTTCGTGTTCGATCGGCAGTCGGGCGTCGACAACTCACTTGATGTTTCGATAGGAGCTCCGCTAGGATACCGGTGGGTTGAGTCTGGCACCTCAGTCTTCACTGAAACGCGGGAGCACGTGAACGCACGTACGAGTATCGTCCTCACGCTCGAGAGGTAGCCCCATATGAACAATATCCGAAATTTCGTAATCATTGCCCACGTAGACCATGGGAAATCAACGCTCGCCGACCGACTCCTCGAAGAGACGGGTACGATCGAGCGCCGGAAAATGAAGGAGCAGTACCTCGATCAGCTCGATCTAGAGCGCGAGCGGGGTATTACGATCAAGATGGCTCCGGTGCGGATGAGCTACAAATCGCACATCCTGAACCTCATCGATACGCCGGGTCACTCAGATTTTTCGTACGAGGTTTCGCGCGCGCTCCACGCGGTAGAGGGCGCTGTCCTCTTGGTGGATGCGACGCAGGGGATACAGGCGCAAACCCTCGCGAACTTCCGCCTCGCAAAAGCACAGGGTCTCACGGTCCTCGGCGCGGTGAACAAGGTGGACCTTTTCAAGCTCCCCGACGGGACGACGAACCGAAACGATGAGCGCATCGTGCGTGCAATCAGCGAACTCTCTGAACTCACGGGCATCAGCGAAGAGAACATTTTCCTCGTTTCTGGTAAAACCGGAGAGGGGGCTGGTGAGCTCTTAGACGGGATCGTGCGCCTCGTGCCTCCCCCTGAGGAGTCTGGGGTTAAAACTCCAGGTCGCGCGCTCGTCTTCGACTCTTTTTTTGATGACCACAAGGGTGTTGTAGCCTCCGTACGCGTTTTTAGCGGATCGCTCAACGCGAAGAACGACATCTACCTCTCAGCAACCAGAACCTCATCGAAGATAAAAGAGATCGGGTACTTCTTTCCGCAGATGGGGAAGATTGACCTCGAGGGATGCATCGGTGACGGAGAGATCGGGTACGTGGCTACGGGAATTCGTGACACCGAGAAGATTCAAATCGGTGATACCCTCATACAGGTTCCGGTGGGGGTTAACCCGAGCGTTGTCGAAGCGCTCCCAGGGTACCGCGAACCGCACCCGGTCGTCTTCGTTTCGTTCTACCCAGAGGACAACGATGATTACGATCCGCTGAAGCGCGGGCTCCAGAAGCTCAAGCTGAGTGACTCTGCGCTCTCGATCGAGCCAGACCAGAACGAGGTGTTGGGGCGCGGGTTCAAGGTAGGGTTCTTGGGACGCCTCCACTTCGAGATTATCTCGGAGCGTCTGAAGCGTGAGTTTAACGTGCACACGGTGAACACGTTCCCGTCGGTCATGTACCGGGTCCGGATCGGTAAAGAGTGGCGCGACGTGGTGAAGCCCGAAGAGCTCCCGCAGGTGTACGACGAACTCTGGGAACCGATGATTAACATCGACATCATTCTTCCGCAGTCCTACCTCGCCTCGGTGCTAGCGCTCCAGAAGAGTTTCCGCTTCTCAGATATCAACACCGAAACCATCGGCGACCGGGTGAAGCTCTCGTCTTCTATGCCGCTCGCGGAGCTCGTGAGTGACTTTGATGACCAGCTGAAGTCGGCAACGCGCGGGCTCGCCTCGTTCAGCTACGAGGTTAAGGACTACGCGAAGGCTGACGTCGTGCGCGTGGATATCGTCATCACCCACGAGCCGATTCCTGGACTCTCACGGTTTCTCCCGCGCGATGTGGTAGAGCACGAGGCGCGTCGCATGGTTGAGCGCCTGAAGGATCTCCTCCCGCGTCAGCAGTTCAACCAGCCGATCCAGGCGAGTGCCGACGGGCGCATCGTTGCGCGCGAAGACATCCCGGCTATGAAGAAGCAGCTCGGCAACTTCGGTAAGAACGGGGGCGACCGAACGCGCAAGATGAAGCTGTGGCAGAAGCAGAAGAAGGGAAAGAAACGCCTCGACGAACGATCGACCGTGCAGATATCTCCCGAGACCTTCAAGGAGCTTCTCAAGCGGTAGAAACGTCTGGTATACTGGTTTCGCAGAATGAGCCTATGCCTACGACCTGGTGGAAATTCCTTGCAGTTGGGGGCGCGATTGCGCTCGTGGGAACAGGTATGTATGCCTTGAGAGAGAAGCGTGCAGTGATCGATGTTGAGGTAGCCGAGCTCAAGACGAAGTACGAGGCGCTGAAGCGTGAAAAGAAGTCGGTCGAGGAGAAGATCGAGTACTACGAATCGGCAGAGAACCGGTTGAAGGAGGCAAAGTCCCAGTTCAATTTCCGGGAGCCCGGGGAGAAGCTCATCATCCTCGTGCCGAAGCAGGTAACGAGCACGGCGACATCGTCTAGCTCTTCAAAACCATAAAATTTGCGGAATTGGTTCAGTGGTAGAACGCGACCTTCCCAAGGTTGAGACACGGGTTCGATTCCCGTATTCCGCACTAACAAAACAAAATGTCCGACCCCGCTTTGAAACGCCTCCCGTGGCTCGACTCGCTCCGCTTCGGAGCGTTCTTTGTTGTCTTCATTGCGCACGTAACCTACTTTCTGAACTTCCCCGTGCCAGTCACCATTCCCGGGTCTGTTTCGCGGGCAATCCTGCAGAACGGGGATCTCGGCGTGGGGCTCTTCTTTGTACTCTCGGGGTTTCTCATCACGTACATTTTGGAACGTGAGTACGTTTCACGGGGTACCATCTCGCTCAAACGTTTCTATGTGCGGAGGGTGCTCCGCATTTGGCCGCTCTACTTCTTTGCCCTCCTGCTCATAGTGGGCGCGTCCTTTCTCGCCGCACACACGCACGCGATCTTCAAAGTTGGTATCGTTCCGGTAGAGTTTACTGCTCACGCGTTGTTTTCAGGAAATATCTACCGTGCGTTCTGGAACACGGCTAACGAGATGGTCTCCGTGCTCTGGTCGGTCGGTGTTGAGGAGCAGTTTTACCTATTCTGGCCCCTCCTGTTTTTATTTTTCCGTAAGCGCGAAAAGCTCAATTGGGTAATCATCACGGGAATTATAGCTTCGATGGGTGCGCGGTGGGTCTACCACGACAACTTTGATGCGCGACAGTTTTTTACGCTCTCGGTAGTCTCTGATCTGTTCATTGGAGCGTGGATGGGTCTCTATGCAAACCGCGTGGCTGAGTGGGCGCGCGGAGAGTGGGCACGGGTGAGCGTATTGGTGGGGGTTCTAGCAGTTGCCTCTGTTGTCCTAGTTCGTGGGCTCGTATTCTACGGTTCAATCCCACCGTGGTTTGAGTCTGGTGGGCGCATAATCACCGCTATTTCTTTCGGTACGTTCATCGCATTTTCTGCATTCGGACTCAGAGAGCCTAGGTCACGTGCCGGACAAATTTTCGAACGTGTTACCAGTTGGCTCGGAGAACGTTCGTACGGACTCTACGTTCTCCACATGGTTGGGCTCACCCTTGCCATCTCGATCTTGGGGACCCTCGCTCAAGCTGGGGTTGGTGTATTTACCGTAACCGCACTCCTCGCGTTCATGCTCACGGTAGCCATTTCAGCCCTCTCGTTCCGCTTCTTAGAGCAGCCGTTCTTGAAACTCAAGGCACGTTTTACGAGCTGAGGGTACACTGTGGTATAATTTTCTGAATGGAGGCACTCCTCAACCCAGAGCAGAAAGTCGGTCGCATAGAAGACGCTGACCACATCAGAAAACTGATAGCGGGGACACGTTTTGATACCTCTTACTACCACGGAGCCTCCGATGAGGATCTCGTCTCGCGTTACAATTCTGAACGAGAGCAGCAGTTGGAAAATTTGAGAGAAGTAACTTCTAAAGACCTCTTTTTGAGGAAGGACGGTTTCATGGGAAAGATGGATCCAGGCGAGGTTGCGCGAGAGTTTGAATCTTACCGTGCTATTTTTGGATTTCCAGACGAGCTCATGAACCACCTCGATTCCGAGCCAGAATTTTTTGAACCGAGCAGCGCTGAACAAACGGTTTCAAGTGAAGTCGAGGTTATTCCAGAAGAAATAAAAGAAAAGCTCGCTAACCTCGGGTACTCACAAGAGGAGCGGGCTGGCTTAACGCTGGATCAGGCAAAAAATTTGGCAAGTGTCTGGGATCTTAGGCAGGCTGGCAATGGTGTGGCTCAG
>JAYSOF010000026.1:0-26420 GCA_043723165.1 bacterium | reverse complement strand
GCAATGAAAGTCATCGCCTCGTACACCGAAGACCAAATCATCACCACAAACCCTGAACAGATGCTCGAAATTAAAGGGTTGGGTGTTCCCAAAGAGTAGCCATGAAGCCGTTCTCAACCGCAGAGATGGTTGTCTTCGGGTGCATCTTAGGCGGCGTAGACTTCATCTCTGGCCTGCTAGACCTAACCCTCATAGGGGCTGTCCCCGCGACGATGCTCCAAGCTTTCACGACGTGGGGGATTGAACAGCTACAAAAATCGCACGGTGCGACCAATCTCGGAAAGATCAGCGCGAAACGTTTCGGAAAGTACGTCGTAAACCTCGTACCCGTTATCCCCACGGTGGTTGTCATTTTCATAGTGAGCGCAATCATGCACAACCGGGAGGCTGCCCAGCGGTCATCATAGTAGTCGGGGGGGTGCGATTGTTGTAGAATGAGTCAAATGAACATCCGGGCACTCATCCTCGGAATTGTTATCTCTTCTGCTGTAACATCAGCAGCTTTCGCTCAGTCAGCCACACCGACCGAACAGACCAAACTCGCCGTCACGTGGGAAGCTCGGAACCTGTACCCATCGACGTACCTCGGTAAGGTTTTTCCGAGCACGGGGAGCATCGTAGACATGAGCATCGTTGCCTCTCTCGGCGGGAAGCTCGTTGACCTCTCGAGGGCGCTCATCACGTGGAGGGTCGACGAGAGCGTCATCGCGCGGACCGAAGGGCTACAGAATATATCGTTCACATCACAGAAGCAGAGCGGAACCTCCCACTTCGTCCGCGTGGTCGTGGAGCCGGTTGGTGGCGGCTCGTACGAGGTCATCGCGCGCGTACCGGTTGTCGATCCTAAAATTGTCATACGCCAATCCGGAACCGGATCCGAGGTAACCCTCCGGGCAATCCCGTACTTTTTCAACGCCCCCGACCTCTCGGACCTAAACTTCTCGTGGAGCGTCGCCGGAAAGAAATCAGAAAAAGCTGGAGACAACCTCCTCACCATCGGAGCGGACAGTGGACTCTCTGGGAGTAAGCTCCGCGTCGACCTCGCGGTAAACAACCTCGCGAACCCACTCGAGTTCGCTAAAACGTGGCTCAACCTCTAGAGCAGAACACCATGAAACGCTTCATCACCATCCTCACCGTATCATTGGCACTCCTCACGGCATCTTACGCCCTAGCAGCAGACGTTAACCTCGTCTACAAGCCACCCTGCCTCTTACCTGGAGAGGTGGGGACGTTCGGACCGTGCATTGAGGCGACCTCGAGCATCGCACAGTACCTCCTAAACCTGTACCGGTTCGGTATGGGGATAGCCGGAATTCTCGCGGTCGGAATGATTGTGGGCGGATCAGTGTACATGTCCATTTCCTCGTCGAGCATCGATAAGAAGAGCGAGGGGAGAGAGATGATAACGAGCGCTCTCATCGGCATCGGGCTCCTCTTCGGCTCCTACATTCTCCTCAACACAATCAACCCCGAACTCATAAAACTCAAAGATCCGGCCGTCAAAGCAATCGTAAACACATCGATCTACCATTCGAACGACTCCATTGTCTATGCGGGTGTTCCTGGGTGCCCAGAAGAAACCATGAACGCGTGTACCGCCTCGAGCTCTTTCCTCTACACCAAGTACAGCACAACAACATTACGCGCTGCTCCCGGAACGCAGACCTGCTTAGCAACCGCACCTAGCCCCGAAACTGGGCTCGTTCGCTGCCTCCCCACAACGCTGGACAATGGTGGAACCTACGCATTCTGCTCAATACAGGCAGGGATAAAGAGCGGAGAGTACTTCAATGATTGCATGGGAACCAACGTTGCTGGCTTGAACCTGAGGGACATAACTAGCGATTTCGACATTCAGACAACTAAGATGTGCCAGTGGGGATCTGCACCCAAAGAAGCTTGTAAGGTGAGTGCTCCTGATTTTTACAGTAAGCTCATTAAGTTCCGAGATTCACTGAAAACGTTGGGGATTGAGCGCAAAGACTGGCGGGTAACCGAAGCCTTCCCACCCACCATTCACCACGCAGACTCGTGTCACATCCGCGGTACGTGTATTGATGTTAAGATGGTTCGAATCGATGCGTTGGGAGACGGGTACTGTGGGAGGGTTCAAAAAATGATCGATACCGCAACGAACGTCGGGCTCAATGTGGTAAATGAGTACAGCGTCTGTCCGGACACTACGCCAGTTCCCCAATCAACCACGTACGCTACCGGATCGCACCTACACCTCGAGAACTAAGGTTATGTCCTGGAAAAAAATTACCCTCGTATCACTCGGCGCTCTCGCGGTCATCGTTTCGGGCTACATGCTCTGGACAAGCATCACCTCACCGGTCACAGCACCCGAAAACACCACACCGCAAACAGGAGGATCCCTCCCCGGCGCCGGAACGGTTTCCCCAACGACCAAGAGTGGTGAGCCTGGTACACCCGAAGCAGAGAACCCAACAGAAGTCTCAATCGTTAAGGTGTCCCGCAGTCCGGTAACCGCGTTCTGGGTTGAACCGAACGGAAAAGTTTACTACATCGCACCAGATGGAACCGTGAGCACCGTGGGCGAAGATTCCGACACGCAGGTATCGGTACAGAAGATGGCTGGGGTACGCGAAACACAGGTGAGCCCGTGGGGCAGCCAGGTTCTCGCCGCATTCGGACCTATCGGGGGTGCGAGCTGGGGAATATTTGATACGAACGACCGTGCGTGGCGACCGCTCCCCGGAGATATCTCGTACGCAACGTGGGGAACTAAATCACAAGAAATCGTTGCGAGTGTAAAAACGAAAGAGGGCGGGGTGAACCTCGTAGCTATCGACCTCACGAAACCTACCGCTCCGTACCGAATCATCACCAAAGGTTTTGCCTTCAGCGGCGTCTCGCTACGGGTACAGCTACCCCAAACGCTCATCATCAGCGAGCGATCTTCTGGACTCACCACCTCTCGGGTCTGGAGCTTTGACCTCAAAAAACTTTCCTTTGCCATCACCGCAGCACCGGAAGCTGGCCTAACGCTCGACCTTGGGGGTGACCACAAGACCCTGTTCCAGTTCCGAGCAGGCGAACAGAGGGTGTACATAACATCTGACTTCATCCGAACGACGATTGAAACGCTCCCCGGAAAGTGCTTCAGCGGATCAACGAGCACGGAAGCCTACTGCTTCGCCCCGCGGGGAGCCGTGCCCGAACTCTCCGTGCTACCGGACGACTACTACCAAGAAAAGTTTTTTACGAACGATCGGCTGTACCGGATAACCACATCATCGGTTGAATCCGCTACGCTCCCGCTCACGTCCCAACTCGATGCGTACAACCCAATCTACTCGAACGATTCTATTTTCTTCACGAACCGTCCCGACGGCTTCGTGTACAAAATCACCCCGGTGTCTGGGGTAGTTATGGAACCAGCGGGATCCTGATCTCTAAAACTTAAGAGATGTGCTTGATTACCACCCGACGATCTTTCGATGCGCCGATGCTCTCTGTCTTGAGCTCAGGGTGAGCGGTGATTTCCATGTGAACGAGACGACGCTCGTAGGCGTTCATCGGGGGAAGCTCCACGTCTGTTTTTGTCATCATCGCCTTGCGAGCTGACGCTTTTGCGAGATCTACGATGATGCGCTCTCGGTCTTTCCGGTAGTGGTTGATATCAACGATGAATGCTTGATCGCTGTCCTTCCGGAGCATCAGGTTCAGCACGTGATCGAGCGCGGGGAGTATCACAGACACATTCTCCTGGATGACAAAATCATCAATGAAAACACTGATTTTTCTGTGCTCGGGATCAACCAAGAGCTCCGCGTTCGGAAAACCTATGAGGGTGAGTAACTTCTTTACCTTTTGGGATACCGTGTCCATGTGGGCTCTTATTTACCCTTACTGTACCTTAACGCGCTTGTTGATGTAAACCTGCTGGACGAGCGAGAAGGCATTAGAAACTACCCAGTAGAGCCCGAGTGCTGAGGGGAGGTTGAACAGGACAATGAGCGTGATTCCGGGTCCAAAAAAAACTGAGGCCTTCCCGATGGCTGCGGCCGGATCATCCGAGCTCTGCTTCGGGAGCGCCATCTTCAGCTGGAAGTACTGGAGGACGCAGGCAATGACAGCGAGCACAACACTCTTAGAACTCAGATCTAAGAGGCCGATGAATGTCCTCGTTGGGAACGAGAGCGCCTCGTGTCCGAATATCTTAAACAGCGCGATGAACACGGGGAGCTGAACCAAGAGGAGGAGTATGCTCGAGAACGGATTCACATTGTGCTCTTTGTAGAGATCCATGAGCGCCTTCGCCTGCTCTTCTTTTCCCGCGCTCTGGTTTCCCTGAATTTCCTTAACCCTCGGCTGTATCTTCTGTATGATCGCCTGATCTTTTGCTCCCTTGTAGAAAACAGGGAAGAGAACTACCCGAATGATAATGGTGAGCAGTATAATCGCCACACCGAGGTCTCCAAAGGCGAGGTTCCCATAGAGGAACCCGAGGAGGTATAAAATTGGAGCGTAGATAAAATTTTGGAATAGGCTAGCCATGGCGCTTAGTATACCCCCTTAGGAGCCCCGGGGTAAGGAGCTTCCCGTAACCTGACTCTTCACCTCTCCGTACGAGCAACCCAAGGCTCCAGGTGAGGCGATAATTGTGTAGTCTGACCCTGGCGGCAAAAGCTTCGCCACAGCCCTCATCTGACGTTTTAAACGGTTACGATCTACAGCCCTCGCCGCAACCCGCTTCCCCACGACAACAAACAGGGGCTTCTTTTGGAAGCCCCTCGGGTACTTTTTTACAGTGAAAATGGTTTTCACAGATCCAGTCTCAAAAAGACTAGACGGAGAGTCGTGCGCGACCCTTCCGACGGCGGTTTTTGAGTACAGTCCTTCCGTTCGGAGTCTGCTTCCGAGCTAAAAAACCGTGTGTCCGCGCCCTTTTTTTCTTCTTCGGCTGGTACGTCCTACTCATAGTCGCCTCACTATAACCCAGGAGAACAATCCGCGCAACCATTTATGACTTATCAACAGGTTATACACTCACGGGACTCTTTTTTGTTAAAAGGGGCTTGTTGAAAAGTTTTAGAATGCGAGTACCATAAGGCAAAACCCAACCATGGAGCACAACGAATTATGGAAGAATGTGTTGGGAGAAATCGAACTTCAGATTTCGCGACCGAACTTTCTCACGTGGCTCAAAAACAGTAAGCTCATCGAAAAAAAGGAGCGGGAGGGGGTCGTGCTCGTCGGTTTGCCCAACAATTTTGCTAAGGAGTGGGTAAAAAATCGGTACCACAAACTAATCCTCGGATCCCTCCGAAACTTTGACGGCTCTATACGCGCGGTAAACTACACTGTCGTAACCACAAACCCAGCTATCCCAACAGTTAAGGCTCAAAAACCTTCAAACCGTGACGTCGGTGTTGAGCTGCCGCTCTCTGATTCAACGATAAACCTCAAGACTAACCTTAACCCGCGCTACACGTTCGATTCATACATCGTCGGATCATCAAACGAGCTCGCGTACGCCGCGATGCAGGCGGTCATAGGAAATGTCGGTAAAAAGTACAACCCACTCTTCATCTACGGCGGGGTTGGGCTCGGAAAAACCCACCTCATCCAAGCGGTCGGTAATGCCATCGATCAAAAGTACCACGGGAAGGTGGTTGTGCTCTACGTGACGTCAGAAAAATTCATCAACGATGTTATCTGGGCCGTTCGCAACAAACGGACAGATGACATGAAACGCAAGTACCGCGACATCGATGTACTCATCATCGACGATATCCAGTTCATCGGCGGGAAGACGACCACAGAGCTCGAATTTTTCTACACATTCAACGCCCTCTACGAGAACAACAAGCAGATTATCATGTCTTCTGATCGTGCTCCGGCAGCTATTCCGACACTCGAAGACCGGCTGCGGTCTCGGTTCGAGGGGGGAATGATAGTAGATGTGAGCTACCCAGACTATGAGATGCGCCTCGCAATTCTCAAGACGAAAACCCAAACCCAGGGCGTAATCATCGAAGACCGAATACTCGAACACATTGCCTCAAAGATCCAAAAGAATGTCCGTGAGCTCGACGGGGTCCTAAATAAGGTCATCTTCTACCAGCAGTACAAGAATTTGACCATAGATATCAAGAAACTCGATGAAATCATCCAAGAGACCGCCCAAGTTTGTGCAAAGAACATAACGGTCAACGAGATAATCAAAACAGTTTCTGATTTCTACGAAATACAGCCGAGCGATTTGACCGAACGCGGCCGAAAACGAGAAGTTGTGGAGCCGCGTCAAGTTGCGATGTACCTCATGCGCGAGCTCTTAAAACTCTCTTACCCCCACATTGGGGAAAAGTTGGGGAAGAGAGATCACACTACCGTGATCCACGCGTACGAGAAAATATCTAAAGGAATAGTGCAGAATAGTGGTCTGAACCAAAAGGTTTTACTCCTCAAAGAGCGCCTGTATAAAACGTAGATAACTTTCGGAGTTATATACAGAGGAAATGGCACCGAGGAACACATTACCTAAACTATCCACAGAAGTATCCACAGGGACGAAACCAGAAAAACTAGACGCACGCTAAAAAAATCGACTCCATCCACTATCCACAAGCTCTACTACTACTCCTGTTATGAAATTAATAATACTAAAGAACAATCTGATAGAAGGTATCGGGTCAGTCGAGCGATCAACGAGTTCGACTTCGAATCTCCCCATACTTAAAAATATTTTTCTTAAAGCAGAAGATGGGGTAATAACGCTGACGGCGACCAACCTAGAGGTAGCTTCAATCTCCACCGTTCCAGGTAAGGTCATCGAGCGCGGTTCAGCTGCTATTCCCGCGGCGATATTTGGGGCAGTGGTTAAAAACCTCGCTTCAGAGCGACTCACGCTCGAAACCACCTCATCCTCACTCCTCATCACCACCGATAATTATGAGGCAACGATTCAGAGCTCCGATGTTTCTGACTTCCCAATCATTCCAGAGATATCAGGAGGCTCATCCATTCTCGTTAGTGCCACCGATTTTCTCGATGCGCTCGGATCAGTCATTGTGGCGACGCAACACTCGGATGTCCGTCCGGAGATAAGTGGTGTCTTCATGCACTACGATGATGGAAAACTCACGTTCGTTGCTACCGACAGCTTTCGCCTCGCTGAGAAGGTTATCCCAGGGGTTAAGTTGGTTTCAGGTGACCCCCCGAACCCATTCATCGTCCCGCTGTTTGCAGCTGAGGAGGTACTGAGAATTTTTAAAGAATCAGACGGCGATATTTCTATTCTCGTCGAGCCGAACCAGGTAACATTTGTGGCAGCATCTAAGCGCCTCACATCTCGGCTCGTAGATGGCCGATTCCCCGATTACCAAGCGATTATTCCCAAGGATTTTACGCGTGAGTTTTCTGTCGATAGGCAAGAGCTCACGAGTGCCGTGAGACTCACGAGCTCGTTTTCTGGTAAGGCAAACGACATTACCATATCTACCGGATCAAATGGAAAGTTTATAGAGGTTGTCTGTGGAAATTCTTCGGTGGGTGAAAATAACTACAAAGTTCCCGTGAAGCTCTCGGGTGATGAATTTAAACTCGTTTTCAACTGGAAGTATGTGCTCGATGGCCTTAAGGTTCTGAATGGTCAGGAGGTTCAGTGGAGTATCGTTTCTCCTGATCGCCCTACACTCATGCGCTCTAAATCTGATCCATCTCTCTCTTACGTCGTGATGCCAATTCGGAACCCGTAAAGCAATCCCCCTCCTAGTGGAGGGGGATTGGGGTATTTACATTCACACCGTACGGGAAAGTTTTTTTAACCCAGTCAGCAACACCACTCTCCCAGTTGTAGAACTCGGGGTCTTCTTGTGGGTTAATTGGTGCTGGTCCCATGGGATTTTTTCTGTCTACATAGAACAGTACCGAGTGGATCTGTTGGTAGCGTGTTCCGTTAACAACTTGAGATGATACCCACTCTCCATTCAGCATGGGTTTATTTGGTGCCTCAGTTGCCTCGGGTTCTTCGAACTGGTCTGGTGGTGTGAGCGGGAGTGCCTGCTTCAGGAACGAACTCCAAATCGGAACCGCAGCGAGTATACTCGACCCGTTCTGTTGCATCGGTTTGTTATTGCTGTTTCCAGCCCACACGCCAACCGCGAGGTTTGGTGTATACCCAAGGGTCCACGCATCTCGGTAATCTTGAGTTGTTCCCGTCTTGAGCGCTACGTCGTACCCGGGGAAGACGGTGAGGGAGAGGCTCGAGTGAAATATAGGACCCCTCAAATCAGAGCTCGATAAAATTTTTGAAACCATCCGCGGGTACTGAGCATCAACCACGCGCCTAGACTTATCCTTATACGATTCGAGGATGGTTCCATTCGAATCAATTACCTCGAGTATGAAGGATTGGTTGTGGAATATCCCGTCGTCCGCTAGTGTCGCGTACGCGTTCACGAGCTCTCCCAATTTTACCTCACCACCTCCCAACGTGAGCGATAACCCGTACCGAGATGGATCGGTAAGTGTTGATATTCCGAAATCTCTGAGCGTTGATACGGCGGAGTCTAAACCAACTAGGTAGAGTGTTTTTACAGCTGGAATATTTAGAGATTGGGCGAGCGCCTCCTCCATCCTAATGGGCCCCCTAAACACCCCATCAAAGTTTTCTGGTTGGTAGCTCGTTTCAGCATTCCCGCGCGTATCAAACTCTGTCTTCACATCAAACAAGACTGTTTTAGGTGAGTAGCCCTTTTCAAAAGCTGTCATGTACACGAACGGCTTGAGAGAAGATCCTGGCTGCCTGATTCCCTGAACCGGCATATTAAACTTTCCGTCGATAGAATCATCGAAGTAGTCCTTAGATCCAACGAAGGCGAGCACCTGACCCGTTTTGGGGTCTTGGGCCACAAGGGCGGCGTTCGTGCCCTTGTAGAGGCTCTCATTGCGTTCAGCGCCCTCTCTGACGGATGTTTCCGCATACTCCTGGAGTTTCATATCGAGCGTCGTTATAACCTTCAACCCTCCCTCTAGAACCGCACGTTCACCGTACTTTCCGATGAGGTACTCCCGAACCATGAGGGAGAAGTGTGGCGCCCGTATCGATCCGACGTTCTGCGGGGAGAACGTTACGTTTTCAGCCAACGCTTTCTTTAGCTGTTCATCTGAAATAGAACCGAGCTCTCTCATCCGGTTCAAAACGTACCGCTCACGCTCCATGAGTGCAGTCTTGTTTCCAGACCACGGCGAGTAGTAAGACGGTGCCTGGAGTATCGCCGCGAGCACAGCAGACTCTCCGGTGGTCAGGTTAGCCACCTGCTTTCCAAAGTACAGCTGGCTCGCCGTCTCAATTCCGTACGCGTTCGATCCGTACGGCATCTGGTTCAGGTAGAAAGAGAAGATCTCATCTTTCGTGTACTTTGATTCGAGCTCAATCGCGAGGAGGATTTCTTTCACCTTCCTCGTGATTGTTTTTTCTGAAGACAGGAGTGTGTTCTTAACGAGCTGTTGGGTTATCGTCGAGCCTCCCTGCGCGACGCGCCCCTCCTGTATATCTGTGATGAGCGCGCGGAGTATCCCGCGCCAGTTGAATGCCGGTTGGGTGTAGAACTCAGCATCTTCAGCGGCGAGCGTAGCCTTCTTTACCGTTTCCGGAATCTTATCGAACGGTACCACGGTTCGTTTCTCATCTCCGTGTACCTCGTAGAGGAGTACGGTTCCCGTTCGGTCGTACAGCTTCGTTGTTTCGCTCACGTGGCGTGCGGCAAACTGCTCCGGAGAGGGGAGTGTCCTCACGAGGAGCGCGAGGTACACAGCGGTTGCGCCAACACACACGCCGATTACCCCGAAGGTTACGAGCGCTGTGTGTAATTTTTTCCTACGGGTTCGCTTTAGGTGAACCTTCTGGTGGGCCATTACCTTAACGGTAACCTAAAAGAACCCCACCATTCAAGGTGGGGTTCTCATTCTTTCTCTTTTTAGTACTCAGCTTCAACTTCCTCAACCTCGGGGGTGTCTTCTGCTGGTATGACGGGCGCTCCCGCGTAGTCCTCACCCACCTCTCCCAAATCTTCTTCGTGTACATTTCCCCCGTCATCGTTGTATATTCCGTAATCTGAAGGGATGAAGTTTTTTAAATCGTCGTTTGCTTTTGGAGCCATATTTTTGTTCTTGATTTTGCGGTTGACCGTTCCGCGGTGTTTAAGTTTGGGGACAGTATAGCGACACGTGTTCAAATGTCAATTCGCATTTTTTCTCCGTACGAAGCAGTTACCGCGATGGCGAGCGCATCGATCGTGTCATCGATAATTCGTTCGTCTCCGAGTGCGAGCATCTTTCGAACCATCTTCTCCACCGCGTTCTTTGAAGCGTTCCCGTACCCCGTGACGCCAGCTTTCACCTCTCCGGGTGAGAGCTCAACAACCCGCACCCCGTGAGCCGCGAGGGTAGCGATGATGACACCGCGCGCCTGAGCGACCGCGATGGCGCTCGTTTTATTTCTTGAAAAGAATAGCTTTTCAACGCCGGCTACAGACGGTTCAAACCGTTTGATGATCTTGCTGATTTCGTTCGCCACCTCCCCGAGCTCAACCCCAGGACTACTACGGGTTGGTTCTATGAGGCCGTACCCCAACGGTTCAACGCCGTTCCCATTCCTCCGAACGATGCCGTAGCCAATTCGGGTGGTACCAGGATCGATACCGAGTATTACCGGTTTCTGAACCATTACCCTCGTACGAGCGGAACGGTAAACCAAACCGTGGTTCCGCGATTTACCACCGACTCGACTCCTACCGCACCGCCGTTCTGTTCGATGATGTTCTTTGCAATGTACATTCCGAGCCCGCTACCGTTCGGCTCCATCTGGACCACATTCGATCCACGGTGGAGCTTCTCAAACACCCGCCCGATATCTTCCTGGGGTATTCCGACCCCGGTATCTGCTACGGTAATTTTTACCGTACTGCCATCGGTACTTCCCGAGACCGCAACCTTTCCGTTCGGGGTATTGTACCTCACCGCGTTATCTATGAAGTTGAAGAGGGCCATACTGATACCATTTTGGTCTGCGGTCACCTCACCATCAGGAACGCTCGCCGACACCACTATCCCGTACCGGGCGGCGATCGGACGAACTTCTCCCACCACCCGCTCGACGAGCTCGCGGATGCTGAACCTCTCTTTGACCGCCGTGTAGCGCCCCTCTTCAACTTTAGCTGCATCGAGTAGGTCATTCGCAATCTTGAGTGACCGTTCTGAAACCTTCAGGCCTTCTTCGGCGATCGCGAGCGTGCCCCCGTCTCCGGACGTCTTAGCGGATTGGACGATTCCCTCGAGCGCCCAGTGGATTGCGGTGAGTGGTGTGCGGAGCTGGTGAGCCGCGACGCTGATGAACTCTTCTTTCGTTTTTGAAGCCGTCTGCTCACTCGTTTCGTCCCGTACTATTTTTATAAAACCGTTGTTTACCGGAAAACGGTTTGTGGTTACGAGGAGCTGCTGGTGCGGGTTTTCGAGAACGATGCGGACGACGCTCGGCCACGCTCCAGATTCTGATACCTGTGTTACCGCAGGCGCGAGAGATGGGAACATGACCTGGGTAAATGACCGGAGTCCGGGTCGCTTAACGAACGATGGGTCAACCTTCACCGATTCGACCGCGATCTTCGTGATGCCGAACGCACGCTCCGCTGGAACGTTGATGGTTGTGATGGTGAAGTTCTCATCGTAGATAATTACCGCGTCGGTTAGTCGCTCGATAACCTCACTCACGAGCCCGCGTTCAGCATTCCCGCGATTTTCTACCTCCACAAACTTCACCGTTTTTGTAAACCATGCGGCGAGCCACGTGGCTGTCGCGAGCGCTGTCGCGATCCAGAGCCAACCCGGACCTGAACTGAACGCTGCCCACGCCGCGAAGCCGAACGCCGCGGTCGCGAGGAACGCCCACCACAACCGGAACGAAGGATTTGATGCGTAGGATAAAAATTTTCCCATTTGAGTTAGCGTCCGACGGGTTCCATATCGCCCCACGTTTTCCCAGACTTTGCCTCAACGATGAGCGGGGTCTTGATGTTTACCGCAGACTCCATCACCGACTTTAAGAGGGGCTCTATTTCTCGAAGCATACCATCGGGCACCTCGAAGAGCAATTCGTCGTGTATGGACAAAATGAGCTCTGCTCCACGTTTTTTTGCGATTTTAGCTACTTCAACCATCGCCACCTTTAAGATGTCTGCCTCGAGGCTCTGGATGGGCATATTGATAGCTTCCCGATCGAACTCTCCGGGGAACCGCTCGGTTCCGAAGTAGCGTTTACGTCCGTTCTCGTTCATGACAAAGCCGTTAGCCTGAACCTCCCGCACCGTTTTTTCTTGCCACACTCTGACTCCGGGGAAGTTTTCAAAGTACCCGGCGACTATCCGTTTTGCCTCAGCCAGTTCGAGCCCGCTCGTTTCAGCAAACGAGCGCGGGCCCATTCCGTACGCGACTCCGAAGTTCAGAACCTTCGCGGTTCTCCGCATAGACTTTGAGACTGAATCCGCGTTGACTCCGAAAACTCGTACCGCTGTCTCTGTGTGAATGTCGCGTTCCGAAGCGAAAGCTGCGAGGAGGTTTTTATCTCCGCTCACGTGGGCGAGGAGCCTCAGCTCGAGCTGGGAGTAATCGAACGAGAGGAACGAACGGCCGTCCCGGGATTCAAAAGCCCGCCTGAGCGGTAGAGACCATGGTGATTCCTGCGGGATGTTCTGAATGTTCGGCTGTTTGGATGCGAGCCTGCCGGTTGCGGTTCCGTTCTGAATGAACGTCGTGTGAACTTCTCCCCCCGCTTCCGCGAGCTCACGGATTGGCGTCACAAACCCAGATTTGACCTTCGCGTGCTCGCGGTGTTCGATGAGCCGACCGATGAGCGGGTGCTCGCCCCGGAGCTCTTCGAGCGCTTTACGATCTGTTCGAATTTTTCCGGTTGCAGTTTTTCTCCCGCGGGGCGTCACCCCCAGTTTTTCAAAGATGAGCTCTCCCACCTGCTGCGGAGAGTTTAAGTTTGTGTTCCCGTGAGACACGGCGGAAATTTCTTTTTCGATGATCGCGAGCTCTCCCTCAATAGATTTTTCGAGGTCGCTCAACTTTTTTGCGTTCACCGCTATACCTACCCACTCCATCCGAGCGAGAACCGGAACGAGGGGTAGCTCAATGTTTCTGTACACCCGAGAGAGGTCCCTATCTCCGATTTCCTTGCTCAGTTTCTCCCAGAGCTCTGTTCGCTGTGCTTCTGGGTTTGGGTTCGGTATTTTAAATTTTGCGCACGCTTCTCCGAACGAGAGGTTTTGATTCTCTTCTGGGTTCACGAGCCACGCCATGAGGGATAAATCCTCGATATCCCGTGGGACTTCTTTCGGAAGCTCAGCCCGTATAATTTCTTTCCATGACCACTCGATACTCTTACCGCCGGGCGTCACTATGATCGCCCCAGTTTCTTTTGGGGTTACAACCTCTTCTCCAACCTCCCTCAACCCGAGACGTTTTATGAGGCTCACAAAACCGAACCCCTCGAGAGTTTTTGCGAGCTCCTCTGGGTTCGGGCTCTCGTACCGGAACGATTCGAGGTTTCCCTCGATTGGTACTGTATGGTCCATCGTGGCTAGCTCTTTTGATAGCACTGCGCTCTCCCGCCCTTCAGCGAGCTTTTTTCCTACTCCCCTCGTTCTATCCGCACCTTCGATTGCCCGTTCGAGCGAACCGAACGCTTGGAGGAGTTCAGATGCTCCCTTCGGTCCGATACCGGGAACGCCGGGTATGTTGTCTGACGTGTCGCCCACGAGGCCTTTGTAGTCGGGGATTAGCTCGGGTGGAATCCCAAACCGATCTTTTACAGCCGCTGGATCGTACGTAACTATCTCTCCGAGACCCTTGCGCGGAGTTTCCACGGTTACAGATGTTCCGCGAACGAGCTGGAGGGTATCGAGGTCTCCGCTCGCGATGACGATGTCGACATCGTTTCCGAACCGTTCGACGAGGGACGCGATGATGTCATCAGCTTCGTAGCCAGCCCGGTCTAGTATCGGAAGGTTGAGCGCCCTCGTGAGCTCGCGCGCAGACTCGAACTGCGTAACGAGGTTCGGGTCTACCGGTGGGCGCTGTGCTTTATAGGCAGCGAGGCGCTCTTTCCTAAACGTAGGCTCTGGGCGATCGAACGCTGCAACCGCGTAGTCTGGTTTATGGGTTGCGAGGAGCTTCACGAGCATCGTTGCGAGCCCGTAGACCGCCCCGATCGGTTTTCCCTCGGGTGTGGTGAGCGGGGGGAGTGCATGGAAAGCTCTGTGGATGAGACCGTGCGAGTCTACGATGAGTAATTTTTTCTTCATAGCCTTTGAGCTTTTTTCTGAACCTCTGCAACCGTAACCTTTCTCCCATCCCGCTCGTGCTCGATAGAAACGGTAATATCTGATTTTACCAACCATGCAATTTTTTCTGGCCACTCGATACACGTTACCGTACCCAGCGTTCGGAGAATCCCGCCCGTGAGAATTTTTGCACCACGAACGTTTTCGATACGGTACGCATCAACGTGGACGAGGTTTCCGCTCTTCCCGTGGTACACACGTGCGAGCACGAACGTTGGGCTCACCGTTCGGTCTTTGAGCCCCATTCCCCGTGCAACACCCTGTACGAAGACGGTTTTCCCAGCTCCTAAGTCTCCAGAGATGGCAATGGTCGCAGACCCGCCCCCCCTCGTGATTACCGAGAGCTCTCTGCCTAGCACCTCACCGATTTTTTGGGTTTCACCCCAGGTCTTCGTGTGAGTTACCACCTCAATACACCCCCGTTTAGAGGAGCGCGTTTTCACCGCCTTCGGCATTGAGGTGTTCATATGCTTGTTTCGTTACCACTCTCCCAGCTGACCCGCGGTGCAAGAGCCCGAGCTTGATGAGGAATGGTTCGTACACATCTTCTACCGTGTCCGGATCTTCATTGAGCGCTGCACTGATCGATTTGATACCAACGGGTCCACCGTGAAACCTCGTGATGATGGTGCTCAAGAGCTGACGGTCGGTCTGCTCGAGCCCTAGCTTGTCGATTTCGAGCATCTCAAGTGTCTTCTCGACAGTTTCTTTATCTACCCTTCCGCCCTGACGTACCTGCGCGTAGTCGCGTGTCCGGCGGAGGAGCCGGTTTGCGATGCGAGGCGTGAAGCGTGATGCGAGGGCGAGTTCGGTGAGCGCTGTTTTATCTATCGCGACGCGGAGTATCCTCGCCGAACGTTCGAGGATCTTCGCGATGTCTTCTGTGCTGTAGTATTCGAGCCTGAACGTCGCGCCGAACCGAGACCTGAGGGGAGCGGAGATCATGCTCGCCTTTGTGGTTGCTGCGATTACCGTAAATGGTGGAAGGTCGAGAGAAAAGGTTCTGGCTGACGGACCCTTGCCTACGATGAGGTGCAACCGTCGGCTCTCCATCGCCGGGTAGAGAATCTCCTCAATCGGTTTTGCGAGCCGGTGAGCCTCATCGATGAACAGGATGTCGTTCGGTTCGAGGTTTGAGAGGAGCGCGGCGAGGTCTCCAGCTTTTTCGAGCGCCGGTCCCGATGTTGATTTGACGGCAACACCCATCTCTCTCCCGATGAGGTACGCGAGGGTAGTTTTCCCGAGCCCTGGCTGTCCGTAGAAGAGGATGTGCTCGCAGTTTTCTTTGCGCCCCTTCGCAGCATCAATCATGAGCTGGAGGTTTGCCTTCGTTTTTTCTTGCCCGACGTACTCATCCCACCGTGTCGGGCGGAGTGTGAGTTCAACGTCAGCCTCCTCGGGGGGAACCGAGGAGGCTACCGGACCCTCTTGGGGTGCTATTGACATTTTTTTATAGTTGTGATAGGATTTGCCTACCATTGAACAGGAATCCCGATTTGGGACCTGTGGGCAAACGGATTCTTTTCTTAGATTATTGGACCTCTTGGCTCCGGCTGGGAGTATCCTCAGGAAGATCCAAGCGTTTCCTAATGTATTTTAGGATCGCACTAAAACGTTACCGGCCTGGTAATGCTGCCCACAGATCTCAGTTCGGGATTTTTTTATCTTGTAACCACTCGAGGGGACCCGTGAGTTTCTCAATTTCTCCTCGGTCCGTGATTCCGCGGATCACCTTGAGCATTCCGTCTTCTTGCATTGTAGTCATCCCTTGGTTTTTTGCCAAGGATTTCATTTCGATTTCTGTCGGGTCTCTGTAGATGGCTGCCTCAACCTCTTCACTCACCGAAAAGAGCTCGAATATCGAGGTGCGACCGTGGTACCCGATCCCCCCGCAGAGGGAACACCCAACCTGCTCGAAGAGCGTGGGTTTTTCGTATGGCGCGCGATCGACGCGCTTCGGCAACCTACTCACAAACTCTCGGATACCCGCTCCTTCGTCCGCGGTGAGCGTACGGGCTTTTTTGCAGTGGTCGCAGAGCTTCCGGACGAGACGTTGGGCGATCACGAGCGAGAGTGCCGGTCCGATCGTCTGGGGTTTCGATCCGAGCTCGATGAGGCGGGGGATTGCGCCCACCGCGTCGTTTGTGTGGAGCGTTGAAAAAACGAGGTGTCCGGTTAGGGCAGCGTTCAGCGCAATCTCCGCCGTCTCTGCGTCTCGGATTTCACCGACGAGGATCACATCAGGATCCTGCCTCAGGATTGATCGGAGTCCGGATGCAAATGTGTACCCAGCTGTCCGATCGACCTGCGTCTGTGAAATTCCAGCGAGGTGGTACTCGATCGGGTCTTCCACGGTGATAACCTTGAGCTCCGAGGTGGTGACGTGCTTCAAGAACGCGTAGAGCGTGGTCGTTTTACCTGATCCGGTCGGACCGGTGTTCAGGATCAACCCGTCTGGTTTCGAGAGTTCGTGCTCTACGATGGCTAGGTCATCTGGACGCCAGCCGAGATTCGAGAGCTCTACAGAGATTGAGCGTGGATCGAGGAGGCGCATGACGACGGACTCGCCGTACTCTGATGGGATGAGCGAGGTGCGAACTTCAATCGATCGGTCTTCTACCCCGAACGTGAACCGTCCGTCCTGCGGTTGGTCAGATACATTGAGCTTTAGGTTCGAGAGGAGCTTGATTCGGGTAACGATTGAGTGGTACACGTGGGTGCCGAACGATCGGTACACGTCGTGGAGTGTACCGTCGATGCGGAGCCGGAGCACCGCGTCTCCCACCGTCGGTTCGAGGTGGATGTCTGATGCGCGGAGCGCGAGCGCAGAGCCGAGCACGATATCGAGGAGCTCGGAGGTGAGCGGGCTCTTGAAATCTTTTACCTCGCGTTCCACGTCTCCGAGCGTTTTGACCGAGGCGAGCAGGCTCGTGAGCCGCTTCGGATCGAGGTCTATCTTCCCGGTTATGTTTATCGTCTCACCTGTCACGTACTGGTAGTAGTCCCACGCGTGGCTCAGCCCGGCGAGGGATGTGATTCGGACATCAACCGTGTGGGTGGCGCTCAGCTTTTCAATAACCCGTTTCGTTTCGGGGAGGCGTGGGTCAAAAACCGCGAGCACGATAGTTTTTCGGACGAGCTGGAGCGGGGAGAGCTTAGCGCTCCGTGCCTCAGCTTCTGGCACGAGAACCATAGCATCTATCTCTGTCGGAACCCGTACCGAAATGAGGTCGAGGTAGGGGAGCTTGAGGTTCACCGCCCGCCGTTCGGCGTCGCGTTCTTCGGCCGCCCGCCGTTGTTCCGCGAGCGATTCGTCTATCGATTTCGTGCCTCGCATTGCGTTTATGGTAACACTTGCGAGGCGCCCTACACAATGAGCTCTCTCGGGGATATGCTGTACTCGTGATCATATTTCTGTACGGTCCAGACTCGTACCGCCGGATCCGAAAGTTCCGTGAACTTTTTGCCTCGTACAAGACGAAAAATCCATCCCTCGACGTGCTCGAAGCTGACTGTTCGCTCGACCCCGACGGGTGGCTCAGGGTGAGGGACTTCTTGGTTCAGCCGTCCATGTTCGCTTCGGCGAAGCTCGCGATTGTGCGTGAGCCGACTGAGGTCGAGGGGAGCGCGTGGACTAAGGTGCTACGCTCTCACGTTACGGGAGAGAAAACGTTCATCCTCGCCTCTGACTCGAGTCTAAAACCACCGGCGCGTTTCAAGTTCTTACTCGAACCTCCGTGCGTCGTCCAGCAGTTCGGTGAGCTCTCGGGTGCCGAGCTCACCGCGTTCCTCAAGGCCGAGGCAAAAGTTCGTGGTGCGAACCTTTCTCCCGCCGCGTTCCGTACGGTTGCTTCGTACGCCGAGGCTTCCGGGTTTGCCTCTTGGGCTGGCGCTACACTCCTCGAACAGTGTGCCCTCACCTCGAGGGAGGTGGCACCCGCAGATGTTCTCGCGTTCATCGACCAGTCTCCGCGCCTCGATGTTTTCAAAGAATCTCAAACGCTCGCCGGTCGGACGAAGGTGAGTGACCGTATCGCGGTGCTCGAACAGCTCTTGCTCCAGGGAGATGCTCCCGCTCGTATATTCAACTCAATTGCGTACGGCGTGCGCGGTCAGGATCTCGTCCGGCTTGCCGACCTCGACATCTCTGTTAAGGGAGGGGGGCTCGAGTACGAGCAGGCACTCCTCGATTTCGTGCTCGCCCCCTAGGGGTGGCGGTACAACAAAAACCGCCCCGGTTTTTCCGGAGCGGTTTTTTGTTACTTAGCTGACCGTGCGTGCTGTTTTGCGAGGCGGCTCTTCAATCGGTTCGCCTTGCTCTTCTTGATGAAGTTCACCTTGGCGAGCTTATCGAGCCGCTTGTAGGCGGCGGCGAGCGTCTCGATCGCTTTCGGGTCGTTGCCCTTTGCCCCACGGGCGGCCTTCACGGAGTTCTTGAGTTCACGCTTGCGGTCGGTGTTGTGCGCGCGACGGCGAACGGACTTCCTGAGCTCCTTTTTTGCTGTTTTCGTTTTCGGCATATCGGTATAAAAGTACGTTACCCGCTCAATTTTGTCAAAAGGTTCGTAGTTCAATTACGTTACCCATCGGGGTATACTAGGTAGGCAAATGATCCACACGCTACGGGGTCCGGTTACCCTCAAATCAGAAAGTTCTTTTGTCATCGAGTGTGGTGGGGTTGGGTACCGCGTGCTCACGAATGCGAGCACCCTCGACCGAATCAGGGAATCAGGGGAGGTTTACGTGCTCTGCCACCACTACGTCCGGGAAGACCAGAATGAACTCTTCGGTTTCCTCGAGTCCGAGTCGCTCAAGCTCTTTGAACTCTTGAACACCGTAGCCGGCGTTGGACCTAAGACCGCCCTCGGTGTACTTGATGTTGATTCTACGACGAACGTGCTCGCGGCGATCATTGAGCGCAGGGTAGACCTCTTAACGAGGGCGTCGGGGATAGGAAAGAAAACCGCGGAGCGCATCATCCTCGAGCTAGAGAACAAAATCAAGGTAGCGGGGAGCGGGGAGATCACGCGCTCTCTGGACCGGAACCGAGATGTCGAAGATGTCCTCGTAGACCTCGGTTACCCCCGCCCGCGCGTCCGTGCGACGCTTGAAGCTTTCAAGTTTTCTCCAGACGTTAGCATCGAAGACCGCCTCCGCACCGCCCTCAAGGAAATTGCAAAAACGTAAATGAAATTTCTCCGGAGCACGTACCACTACGCCCTCGCCTTGATCGGAAACATTCTGTTCGGTTTTCCGAGCCGTAAAATTACCATCATCGGCATCACGGGGACGAAGGGGAAGTCTACTACCGCCGAACTCTTGAGTGCCATCTTCGAATCAGCCGGATACAAGACCGCGCTCTTGGGAACCGTTCGGAGGAAGGTTGGGAGCGAGAGCTTTCAGAACCGCGGGAACACGATGCCCGGACGTTTCGCCGTACAGCGGTTCTTGCGGGATGCCGTCCGTGCCCGGTGCACCCACGCGTTCCTCGAGGTGAGTTCTCAGGGTGTCCTCCAGCACCGGCACCGTTTCATCGCCTGGGACGCAGGGGTGTTCCTAAACCTCGCGCCTGAGCACATCGAATCGCACGGTTCGTACGAGGCGTACCGTGATGCTAAGGTAACCTTCTTTCGCGACACGGCGAAAACCTCTCTGAAGGAGCGCAAACATTTTTTTGTGAACGCTCGCGATCGAGAGAAGGGTTACTTTACTACCGCGGTGCAATCAATCCCCGGATGCACCGTCCACGAGTTTGATGCTGCCCAACTCGCCGGAGACCCAGCGTTCCGCGGATCTTGGGTTGCGACCGATTTTAACTTTGAGAACTCAGCCGCAGCGTTCGAGGTTTCGCGGGTGTTCGGTGTTCCCGACGCTCTCGCGAGGAAAACACTCAGTGAGTTTCCTGGTGTCCCGGGGCGCATGGAGGTGGTTCAGCGCGAGCCGTTCCAGGTGATCGTTGATTACGCCCATACACCAGATTCACTCAAGTCTGTTTACGCTGCGGTTCGCCGGTCTGTTTCTCCTCCAGCCCGTATGGTTTGCGTCTTGGGAGCTGCCGCCGGGGGGAGGGATGTGTGGAAGCGTTCTGTCATGGGAACGATCGCGGCCGAGCTGTGCGATGAAGTTATCGTGACGACCGAAGATCCGTTCGATGAGCCCCCCTCAAAAATTGCAGAAGATATTGAGAGCGGTTTTAAGGATGCCCGCCCGCGCCGCGCATCGAAGACTGAACGCATCTTGGACCGCCGTTCTGCAATACGGTCTGCTATTGCACGTGTTCGTCCGGGTGATGCGGTAATCCTCACGGGGAAGGGGAGTGAGTCCTCTATCCGTATTGCGGGAGGTCGGTCTCTTCCGTGGAACGAGCGGGCTGAAGCGGAGTCAGCGCTGAGAGATTCGGTAAAGTAAATTCCCCACAATAGTGTGGGGAATTTAAATGGTACTGATCATCAGGAGAGCCACGCGCTCGGCACACCTCCTTGAACCGGAAGGAGCTCCAATTCGAGCTGTTCTGAAAAGCTTATCGCCGGTTTGGTTTCCGGCAGATTCACCTCTCTCACAAGTTCTACATCAAACGGTTCGTACCTCCTCGAGTGGGCAAAGCCTGTTTTCACCGGGAACACGTGGCGTCCGTACTTCTTATTGAGCAGTGAGTGCACGATCGCCCTGCACTGGTCTTCGGTGTGCGCCGTGATATTCGGGTACGAGAACTTTGCGCCCGTTCCGCTGATCTCTCCGTGAGCTTTAAACTTTTTTGTTTCCAAATGCACCGCTCCTTTCGGGGATACTATTGAAAATAGTTTTGAACGCAACCTACTGGTATCCAGTATTTCATAAAAAATATAAAAAGTCAAGTTACCGAAATGGTTCCAAAACCCTAGGTGGGGTATACTTTTTCCATGAAGCTCACCTTCGCTGGCGGTGCGGGAACGGTAACGGGTGCAAATTACCTCCTCGAGTCCGGTAGCACGCTCATCCTGGTCGACTGCGGTCTCCACCAGGGCGGAAACTTTTGCGAGTCTTCAAACTTCAGTCCGTTTATCTACGAACCGAGTGGTGTGAGCGCGGTCTTTGTGACCCACGCGCACATCGACCACACAGGCCGCCTGCCCCAGCTCGTGAAGCACGGGTTCCGCGGTACCGTGTACTCGACGCCTCCCACGCGGGATTTTGCGGAGCTCCTCCTCCTCGACTCTGAGCACCTCCTCCGTGAGGATGCCCTGAAGTGCAACGAAGAGCCGCTCTACTCAGCATCAGACGTCACACGCCTCCGGTCTCTCTGGGAGGGCGTTTCGTACCACGATCCGGTTACCGTCGGCCCATTCACCGTCGAGTTTGTGAACGCGGGGCACGTTTTGGGTTCGAGTTCGCTCATCGTATCCGTCGAGGGGAAGCGCATCGTTTTCAGCGGAGACCTCGGGAACATTCCGGCGCCGTTCATAACGAGCACAGAGTTCATAGAGCAGGCAGACTACGCGCTCATCGAGTCTGCGTACGGTAACCGTGTGCACGAGAACCTCGACACGAGGAAGGATGAGCTGAAGCGCGACATACTCGAGAACATTCGGAAGAAGGGGACACTCCTCATACCCGCCTTTGCGCTCGAGCGGACACAGGAGATGCTCTTCGAGCTGAACGACCTCATCGAGAGGCAGCAGGTTCCAAAAATTCCGGTCTTCGTGGACAGCCCACTCGCCATCAAGCTCACCGCGGTCTACCAGCGCTACTCATCTGACCCTGACTACTTCAGCGGAGATGCCATCAAGCTCATCCGTGGAGGCGATGCGATATTCGATTTTCCTGGGCTCACCATGTGCCTCACGACCGAAGAATCGAAGGCAATCAACGACGTGCCTGGTCCGAAGGTGGTCATCGCCGGATCGGGTATGTCCCAGGGTGGCAGGATTATTCACCACGAACGTCGCTACCTATCTGATTCGAACAGTTCGGTACTGTTCGTTGGTTACCAAGCGGCTGGGTCGCTCGGTAGGCGCATCCTCGACCACGAGCGGATCGTTCGGATTCAGGGTGAGGAGACACCGGTGCTCGCAACCGTACACGCGATAAGCGGTTACTCAGCCCACGCGGACCGTCCACAGCTCCTCGCGTGGATTGAGCCGATGGCTAAGTCACTCAAGTCTGTGTTCGTCGTGCAGGGAGACGCCGATCAATCCGAGCCACTCGCGCGAGAGATCACCTCCGAGTTCAAAATTCCAGCACGCGTTCCTTCTCTGGGTGAAATTCTGGTGCTATAATGTGCCCGCATGGCAACCTCAAAAAAATCTGCACCGAAAGGAGAGCGTGACCTCGCTCGCTACATCCAGAGTCTCAAGTACAAGATCTGCGTTTCTGGCGCCGCTGAGACCGGACACTGCTCGAAAGATTCGTTTGCAAAAGCTGAGGCAATCGGTAGGGAGATTGCCCGTCGGAACCTCGTGCTCGTAACCGGCGCCACAACCGGCATGCCGTACTGGGCAGCCAAGGGAGCGAAAGAAGCGGGCGGAATAGTAATCGGTCTCTCTCCCGCAGCTTCGAAGCTTGCGCACGTGAAGACGTACCGGCTACCCACGGAGTACCACGACCTCATCATCTACACTGGGTTCGACTACACCGGTCGCGACCTCCTCCTCACCCGCTCTGCGGACGCGGTAATCGTAATCTGCGGACGCGTCGGGACGCTCCACGAGTTCTCTATCACCTTTGAGGAGGGTAAGCCCCTCGGGGTGCTCGAGGGGAGCGGGGGAACCGCCGATATGGTTCGGGAGATACTCGAACGGGCTCACCAGAGCTCACCGAACGTCGCGTACTCATCTGACCCGGGTGCGCTCGTAGATTCGGTCGTCGGTATGATTGAGGCTGATGAACGGAAGCACGGTTTGAAGGGGAGGGTTTTGTAAAAATATTAAGATTTACCCAAGTACCAAACTCCCGCCTGTGTGCGGGAGTTTGGTACTTGGGTTCCGCTCGACGGCAGAACCAATATAGGGTTATATTGTTTTTGCCGTCTCGCTCGCCCTCGTAGTTCAATGGATAGGACATCTCCCTCCGAAGGAGAAGATGCAGGTTCGATTCCTGCCGAGGGCACCAATACAGAACTTAACGGCTTTCTCCGAATCATTTGTTTTGGAAATAGGTTCGAGCTTGGTACAATAAATACACAAATAAAAACTACCCTCCTGACGTGAGTGGGGGAATACTAACGTAGGCTAGACCAATTGGATTCAACGGCACACAATTAGGTTGAAGGCTGTTTCCGTATGGATAAAAAATATAGACAAATAAAATCAGAGCTCATCAGCGGACTCTTCCGCAATGCGAAGCGTACGCTCGCGCTCATGTGGGGCGACCAGAAGAAGCTCGTCGTGGGTATTTTTTTGGTCATCATTCTTACCGCGTTCGTTCCGTTCCTGAGATCTGGAACACAGGCGTTCCTCGTTAATGCCCTGATCGGTAGTGCGACCACGCACTCGTTCACCTCGAGCCTCGTCGTGGCAATTACCCTCTTCGCGCTCGCCCTCGCCATTCCCGGAATTCTCTACACCGTCCAGTCGTACCTCTTTAGGATTTTTCGGTTCGCATCCGAGGAACGCCTCGACCTGTTCCTCGCGAAGAAGCGTGGGGAGATCGATGTGGCTACCCGCGAAGATCCGAAGAGCAACAACCTGCTGAACATCGTCCGCGAGAACGAGTACCGGCTCTACAACTTCAACGAGATGCAGTTCTACGTCACCCAGGAGCTCATCCAGGTTCTCGCGGCAGCATCGATCTTGGTTGCCTTCGAGTGGTGGGTGTGCCTCGTCCTCGTCGTTTCTACCATTCCCGAGCTCATCGTTGAGGCGAAGTACGGTAAGCGGGTGTGGGGCATCAACTCTGCCAGGTCTGAGGTGAAGCGCCGTTATTGGGAGCTCTGGTCTCACTTCGATACGCTCGCCTCGGTTACCGAGCTCAAGCTTTTTCAGAACGTCGGCAAGTTCCTCGGGCTCATCCGTGAGCTCTTCATGGACTTTCAGAAAATCCAACGCTCGCACGAGCAGGGGCGCTTCTGGGCTCGTGTTTCTACGAACCTCATTTCGAACGCCGGTATCGTCGCTGCGGGCGTGTGGTTCATCGGTGAGGTTGTCCACGGTAACCTCCAGGTTGGCACCTTCCTCTTTGCGGTCGGCGCAATCACCGAGCTCAGGGGATCACTCTCCGCGCTCTTCCAGAACCTTGCCCGGCAGTACGAAGATAGCCTGTTCGTTTCCGATGTATACCGTTTCTTGGATTTACCACCGGCGATACCGAAGCCCGTTCCTGGTTTCAACCTTGTTCGGGGCCGGACGCCGGAAATTGTTTTTGACCACGTGAGCTTCGCGTACCGAGACAACCCTAAAAAATCCCTGACGGATGTTTCGTTTACGATTGCACCGGGAGAGAAGGTCGCGTTCGTAGGTCCGAACGGCGCAGGGAAGACGACTATCATGAAACTCCTTTGCCGTTTCTACGATCCGACCGAAGGGAGAATTCTCGTAGACGGGCATGACCTCCGAGAGGTAGACATCGAGAGTTGGTACCGCACGCTCGGCATACTCTTCCAGGAGTACGCACACTACCACCTGCCGGTCTATGAGGGAGTTGCCTTCGGCGATTCGTCCGTTCCGCTCGAGATGGAGCGCGTGCGTAGCGCGGTCCGTGCCGGAGAGGCTAATGGGTTCATCGAGTCGTGGCCCGACGGGTACCGCCAGATGCTCGGACGTGAGTTTACGAACGGCGTCGAGCCGTCCATCGGCCAGTGGCAGAAGCTCGCCATATCCAGGGTGTTCTACCGATCTCCGCGTGTATTCGTTCTCGATGAGCCGACATCTTCAATTGATGCTGAGGCAGAGGCAAACATATTCGATAAGCTCGAGAAGCTCCCGAGTGACCGCACGGTGATCCTCGTATCCCACCGCTTCTCGACGGTGCGCCACGCGAACCGCATCATCGTGCTCGATGGCGGATCGCTCGTAGAGTCTGGCGCCCACCGGTACCTGCTCGGGAAGAAGGGGATGTACGCGCGCCTCTTCAACCTCCAAGCTGAAGGCTACAAATAAAAATCGCTCACATCTCGTGAGCGATTTTCTGTACCTGAACCGCAGCTAATATTCTTCCGTTTTCTCTTTTGGAGGTTTCGGGAGTGAGTACTTGTTGTCGATGTAGTCCTCGAGCATCCTAAAGATTGATATCCAATCTTTAGAGAAGAGGACGACCGATCCCACACGGAGCGTCGCACGGTCTCCCGTGTAGAACATGAACGTTACCGCTTTTTCCACCTCGGACGAAGACTCACGGACGAACTTGCTCCGCCTCTTCTGCTTATCCGTCGGTTTGAAAATGATAATTTTCCACATCACGTCAGACCCCTCTACCTCCCGCATTTCTTCCGGGTGGTACAGGAACGAGTTCGAAACATCTGTGATCGTGGCTTCGAGTATCGCGTGCCACTGCTCCCTCAACTCTTCGAAGGTCAGGGTTTTGCTTCCCGGTAGTGGGATGACTTTCCCCTTACCGAGGGTGATCGATTTTTCGGCTGTACTATTGTTCTGCATGCTGGCTCCTAAAAGGTTTTGAAATGCCCGAGTGTACACGGGTTTGGCTGGTTACACTATTACCATTTTCGTGAGTTTATGTCCACACGTTCGTGGTGTACACTGTTCTCATGGGAACCAGAGACCAGCTCGAAGATCTGAGAGAGCGTATCGCCCGAGATGAAAAACTCCCGCTCCGTGAGTCTAAGCTCGTGTTCGGAGAGGGGAACCCGGATGCGGAGGTTATGTTCATTGGGGAAGCTCCCGGCGCACGCGAAGAAGAGCTCGGTAGGCCTTTCGTCGGCAGGTCTGGCCAGCTCCTCGATAAGCTCATCACGAGGATCGGTTGGAGCAGGGGAGACGTCTACATAACGAACATCGTGAAGCGGAGGCCACCTGAGAACCGTGATCCGTTGCCCGATGAAATTTCTGCGTACAAACCCTACCTCCGTGAGCAGATTCAGATTATCAACCCGAAGGTCATCGTACCGCTCGG
>JAYSOF010000025.1:0-18698 GCA_043723165.1 bacterium | reverse complement strand
CGCTTCACCGCGAAGAGCTCGCCGGGAACCGAGGCTAACGAGTCCGTAACCTTCGTCTCAACGGTCGCCGTCGAGATAGAAACGTTGACTGAGAACGGGAGGGTCGTCTCCTTGAGCGTCACCGCTACCGTTGCGTTCGGGAGAATGAAGAACAGGCCAACGACGACGACCGCTACCACCCCCACGACGCCGAGGAGCGCGTACGTGCGCTTCTTTGATCCTCCGGTGCTCGCCTGGTGGGCGAACGTCTTCACCTCCCCGTCCCCGGAATCGATCCGGGGACTCACGGTGACCTTCGGAGTGCGGAAGAACGGAGAACTCGCCGGATCGTGCTCAACCTTCGGGAGCGGAGCTGCCCCACCGCGCGGCATGATGTCCCGGAATGCCCGTGGGGGTGTTGTCGGTTTTTTCGACGAACCTTCAACGTTCCGTTTCAATTCTGTGCGCGCCATTACCGTTCATGATACCACACCCACTAACCGAGAACTTCGAGGTCTTTCAAAAAAGTTTCGTACACCCCGAGCATCTCGCGCGCGTCGCTCGGCGGAACTGAAAATCCGGGGCGGTGCACAATCGCGTTTCGGATACGGTGGACCCGCCAGAGCCGATCGAGCGAGGGGACTTCCTTCGGATCGAGCTGGTCGAGTCGCTCTGCCATCGTTTCTCCCGCGAGGCCTAGCCTACGGAGCACATCATCGACGAGCGTGTCTGCTTCTATAACCGCGAGGGTAGCTGATTCTGGAGAGCTCTCCGCTTTCACCCTGATAGCATCCCATCGAACCGCAAATTCGGGAGACCCCTTGAGCGTGACCCAGCGATCAGCGGGAGCCGGACGCTCGAGCGGTGGCCGGAGGCGTCGTGAGGCACGGAACGTGTACACGAGGAGGATGATGAGGCCGAGGTCGGCGAGGATGAACGCGTACCGGAGCGCGTTCAGGATCGAGAGCCAGGGAAGTGAGGTGATGGATGACATATTGGTTAGCTCGTGAAGCGATCGATTTCTGAATCTCCGCCGAAGATCGCGAGGCCCGCCGGGGTACCAGCCTTACGGCTCTCCATGCGCGAGATGTGCGGCGCGGTGAGCACGAACGAGGTCGGTGGGTGGAACACGGTAGCAATCGCCTCAACGTTCATGAGGAACCGCTTCGAAGTAAAGTTCGGAGCGTCTGCGTACGAAGAGAGGAACCGTCCGATCCAGGACTCGGGCGGAACCCACCGGTTCCGGACGTTCCAGAGGAACACCCCCTTGCGCGCGTCGGTCTTCGTCTGCTTCCTGATCCGTGACTTCACCTTCGGTACGCTCGCAGAGTTCCCCTTGAAAGCGTTCAGCGAAACCGTGCCGTACTGGTTGAGCGCTCCCATGATACCGCTCCGCACGTACCCGTCCGAAAAGATCTCCTTGGGCGCCACATACGTGACCCGGATGAGCGTCGAGAACGCTGGCTTTGCGGTGTTCTCCTCGACCGCCTCTAAGATTGCCGTCTGGCCAGGAGACCGCGCGACCATCGTCTTCTTATCCTCGCCGGAATCCACGAACTGCGGTTTGCGGAGCTTCTCGATCTCATCGTCGGCAACATCCTTCCAATCAGACCCCGCGGGTGCGATGAGCACCTGGAGGAGGATCATTTCCTGGCTCTTCCCCTTCCCGAACACCTCGAGGAGATTTCCGATCGGGTCGATCTGCCGGTTCTCTTCCGGATCTTCGAACTTCGGGTACGTCTTGATCGGGTACGCCTCGCTCTTCGCGAGCCCGATCTCCATTCCCCACAGGTCGAGGTTCTTTTCCTTCATCTCCTCGACATCTACCGGCAGAACCCCGCCCACGTAATCATCAATCTCGATGACCTCGATGTCTGAGTAGTACGAGAAGAACGCCGCCTCGACGACGTTCTTGTGCTTTTCGGGCGTCCGCACGTAGAAGTGCACCTCTCCCGATATGCTCATGATCTCGAGCGAGAACCACTGGGTGACCTGACCCTCGATATACTTATCCTTCAGGCTCCCCGCACTGTTCCTGAGCGACTGGAGGGTAACGAGCACCTGCTCCATACCCTTCGGGCTCTTCAGCACCTCGCGCGGCATCTTGAGTTCGAGGAGAACCCACTTGATGTTGTACTTGTACCGCTCCTGCTGGAGGTGGAGGAAGGCCGCGTGGACGAGCGGGAAGAGGGCGACGAAGAGCCACAGCCCCCACGTGAGCCTGAGGAACCCGATGAAGATTGCCTCGAAATCGGAAACGGTGAAGAACGGGACCGAAACGGCGGCCCCGACGAAGAGCATAATGAACCACCACTCCTCCTTCCGGAAGAGCTCAGAGAAAAAATCACCGAGGTGTTCGAACAGTTTTCCGATCATAAAAAAACAACCGTACCACCATTATATCCGGTAGCTGAATGAGAATCCATTCTCGCTACGGTACAACTTGGGTACGGTCATCTGGGAAAATCCCCTACGCTTCGTTCACGTGGAACCTCCCGTCCGTGAGCTTCTTGAAGTGTCGCTTGTTCTGGAGGCTCAAGAGGATCGTGTTCTGCTTCAAGATGCGCTGTTCGTTCACGAGGCTCACCACCTGGTTTGCGTCCATCGGGCCGTGCTTCTTCAAGAGGCGGACGATCACCTCCTTCACCGTTCCAGACTCGTAACCCGACTCACCGAGCGCGTAGATACCGCGACCGACGAGGACGAACCGCTTGTCTTTAATGAGCTCGTTGTGCACCGTCTGGACGTGCGCCGTACGGCTATCGATACCGAACTTCGTGATGTACCGGGCGATGTCTTCGAAGTGGAGGGGCTTCCCGTGCTTCCTGAGCACGAGGTACGCCTTATCGCGAATCGTGCGAGGCTCGATCTCAGCCCACGCGCGGAGCCCAAAATCACCGAACACGTTCTTGCCGAAGTGCTTCGGGATGGAGAGGAACGCGTACGAATCAAAATCGGTGAACGCGTCACGGTGCTTCTTCGCAACGAGGATGTCATCCTTCTTCGATGACTTGAAGAACGCGGTAACCTTCTTAACCGTTTCCAAAAAACGCTTCTTCGAGGTCTCGTTCGAGTACCAGTACGCGTGCGAATCGTCGGTCTCCTTCTCGAACCCCGGGCTCCCAGCAGCAACAAAGAGGAACGTAACCTTCTCCCTGAAGTGCTTCGAGGAGTCTGAGCGGTGGGCGAGAGCCAACGCGTCCAAGAGCTCATCGCTCTTGCGGACGCCCCCCGAGCGGTCGAGTTCAGCGACGGCTTCAGTGATGAGCGAAGCAGCCTCCCCCACGATGCGCGGGGTGAGCTTCTTTACCGTGTGGTTCTCAATCTGGCGCACCCGCTCACGGGTGATACCGAGCTCGTTTCCGATCTCCTGGAGGGTCGCGGACTTGCCAGACTTGAGGCCGAAGCGTGAAGAAACCACCCGACGCTGCTTCGGGGTGAGTTCTCCAAAAACGCTCTCAATAATGGTGTCTACCGTCTGAATCATCTTTTTCATCATAGCACAACCTAAAAGTAAGGTCAAGAGTTATCCACCGTTCCACCCTCCCCCCAGAGGTAGAGGAGCGGGCTCGCGAGGAAGATCGATGAGTAGGTCCCGAAAACGGTACCGACGAGGATCGTGAGGATGAAGTAGAAGAGCGACGGCGGGCCGAACACGAGGAGGGCGACCAGCACGATCACGAGCGTGAGAGACGTGTTGAGCGATCGGGCGAAGGTCTCGTGGACGCTCCGATTCACGATCGTGCCGAACGGCTCGAGCTTCCGCCCGTGCGCGAGCGTGAGGTTCTCACGGATGCGGTCGAAGACAACGATCGTGTCGTGCACCGAGAAGCCCATGACGACGAGGAGCGCGACGATGAAGTTCGTATCCATCTCTACGCCGTGCGTCGAGCCGAGGATTGCTATGAGACCCGCGGGAATCGCCACATCGTGGAAGAGGGTCACGAGGGTCACGATACCGTACTTCCACGAAGAGATCGGTTTAGAAACCCTGCGGAACGCGTACGCGACGTAGAGCGAGATGCCGAGGAGCACGAAGATGATCGCCCTGATTGCCTTACCCCGGAGCTCATTCCCAATCGTGGGACCGATGCTCGAGTAGCTCTCCTCGGTCGAGGTGCCGAGCGGTTTGAGCGCCGTGCGGTACAGCTCGTGCTGAACCTCATCGGCCGCCGGGAGGCGTACAACGAACGAAGTGTCGCTCCGCTTCACGGAAACGTCCCCGTTCGGCGCGAGCGGACGGAGGACTCCCAAGACCTGATCGGCAGATACGGTCGAGCTCGCGAACGAGAGGCGCCACTGGGTGCCACCCTTGAGGTCAATCCCCTCGCGGAGACCTAATACGCTGACCGCTACAAAACTCAGCACGACCATCACAATCGAGAACCCGATGAACCACCACCGCTGGGTCACGATGTTTATCTTCTGCTCCCCCTTCGTTTCTAGTTCTTTATTCATAGTTCTTATTTCTAGTTTTCACTCTCACCCACAGTACCCAGGAACACCCGGAGCAGGTTACGGGTCACCGTGATCGCACTGAACATCGAGATGACGACGCCCAGGAAGAGCGTGAGGGCAAAGCCCTGCACGAACCCTGAGGTTGTGTAGTAGAGCACCGCAGCCGTAATCATCGTCGAGACGTTCGAGTCACGGATCGAGGTCCAGGCTCGCTTGAACCCCTCTTCGATTGCGGTGTTGCGCGGGATACCCTTCCGCATTTCCTCTTTCGTCCGCTCGAACACGAGCACGTTCGCATCGACGGCCATGCCGATCGTGAGGATGAACCCGGCGATACCCGAGAGGGTCATCGTGATTGGGATGAGCTTGAAGAGCCCGAGCGAGAGCGCGGTGTAGACGAGGAGCGCAACCGCAGAGAACACGCCGAGCGTGTGGTAGTACGCGAGCATGAACGCGATGACGGCAACCGTGCCGATCGCGCCCGCGAGGATTGCCTTGCTCAGAGAATCAGAACCGAAATCTCCGTCGATCGTCTGCTGGTTCACGAGCGTGATCGGAGCCGGGAGGGCTCCTGCGTTGAACCGCTCAACGATTGCCCGCGCGCGGTCGAGGGTGAAGTGCCCGGTGATCCGAGCTCGGCCACCAGTGATCTCACCCTGCACGTTGGGGCAGCTGTCGTTTATGCTATCCGGAATAATCGGAGCACCGTCCATGAACAGACAGATCGGCTTGCCGGTCTCCTCCCTCGTGAGCTTTGCGAACAGGTCACCACCCTCGTCGGTGAGGGTGAAGTCTATCTCGGGAATGTACGTCGTCTGGTCACGCCCGACCGAAGCGCTCTTCACGAAGCGCCCGGTGAGCTCGGTTGCGACGAACTCGGTCGAGCTCGCCTTCTGGCGAACGGTGCGGAACTCGAGGAACGGGGTCTCCCCGATCTGCGCGATTGCCTGCTTCACGTCCTTGATACCTGCGAGCTCAGCGACGAGGCGCTCGGTACCACCGGTGCTCTCGAGGTACACCCTCGGTTCAGCAACTCCGAAGAGGTTCACGCGCTTTTCGATGACATCGCGGAGACCCTGGATGACCGAGTCTTTGTCAGCTGGGCCCACCTTAGATGTATCGATGTCGTACGTGAGGATCGTACCGCCGGCTAAATCGAGGCCGAGGTTCCACGGACGGAACGAGCTCACCGTTTTCCAAACGGGCTCGTAGGCGAACACCCCAAGGGCGATTGAAAATGCGATAGTGAAGACGAGGAAGGGTATCGTTTTACGGTTTTGCATCACTGGAGACAATACAACAATCCGTGCCTCTCCGCAATCCTCACCGAGCCGTGAGAACCTCCCACCGAACCGCGTCTGCTACCGTTCCGTCAGGACGGCGCAAGACAACGCCGTTCGCTTCGTACGCGAGCCCGTACGATGCTGGCCAGCGTACCTGAGCGGCGAGCTCGGCGTTCGCGTTCGCCACCCGAACGACCCCACCCGAGGGAACCACAACACCCCGGAACCGTGCCGGGGTGACGAGCGTCGATTCTCTCCCCTTCCCATCTACCTTTTTGAGGCTCCACCCATCGAGTGGCACCGACGCCCCGTTCGGATTTCTGATGTCTACGTACTCATCGCTCACAGACCGCTCGCTCCCCGCGCTCACCTCTCCCAACGAGAGGAACTCCGGACTCTCGTCCTGTTTTTTCTCCCCCGCTACCGCACCTCCCTGGCTCACCGGTTCAGGTTTTGATTCTGTTCTAACCTCTCTCACCTCTCTCGCGAGCGGAACGACCACGGTGTTTTTTTCGCTAACGAGCAGCCCACGAGGAACCGCGCGTGCGGCGACCCACCCCAACACAAACGCAGCGACGGTTGCGAGCAACAGAAAAACTGAACGTAACCTGAACGTTAGCGGTACCTGCCTGACCATAGCCGAATACGAACCGCGATGAGCTCGCGAATCATCCCGAGGTAGCTGTACCAGTGAAACTTCGAACGGTCATCATCGCTCCACTCGAGCGGAACCTCTCGTATTTCAAAACCGGCGCGCTTCATGAGCACGAGCACCTCGATGTCGTTAGCCCACCCATCCGTCTCAACCTTTGGGAACACCGAGAGCACCGCACGCTCGCTGAACAGCTTGAACCCGCACTGCGTGTCGTGGATTTCCGGGAGCACACCCACCGCGTGCATGAAAATTCGAGAGATCGTACCGACCGATTTACGGAATAAGGGCTGGCGGACGAGGACGTTCGACCCCGGCGCAACCCGGGAACCGATCACAACCTGAGCCTCACCGCGTTCTCCCCACAGGCGATCGAAGAGCGAAACATCAGATGACCCATCCGCATCCATGAAGAGGCGCCACTCACCGGTCGAGGAGAGCATCCCGGTTTTGACCGCCCTCCCCTTCCCAAAGTTACGTTCGTGTCGCACCACACGCACACCGGGAACCGCAGCCACCGTTCCCGTCCCGTCAGTCGAGCCGTCATCTACAACGGTAACCTCCCACGTGAACCCCCTGCCCGCGAGGTACCCGAGAACCCTGTCTAGGGTTCTCGGTAGGCGCTCCGCCTCGTTGTACGCCGGGATCACGACCGACAGGAACGGCTTCATGATTTAAAAACGATATTCCGGTACGAAAAAAAATTCCAGAACATCGAGACGAGAATCGCGGTAACCGCGGCGAGGTTTGCCCACGCCTCCGCACCCATCCCCCAAAATGGTTCGACAAAATTTACAAGCACGGAAGCAACTCCAACATTAATAATTCCACCGATAACCGTGAATGCTACAAAAAATCCGTACTCTTTCCCCACCGCACGTTCCCTGTTTTCAAATACCCACCATTTATTCCATACATAGCTCGAATTCTTGGCGATGATGAAAGCGATCGTTTTCCAGGCTGTAAATCCAATACCAATGGCAATTCCTGAAACCATGATGAGCCCGTTGAGTACCGCGAGATCAAGGAGTGAATTGAGCGTTCCCACAGCGGCAAATTTTCCGAAAACCGCAACGACAGGAAAACGGCTTCCTACCACAAAAAATATCCAGAGAAGCACCGGTGAAAGTACCGAGGAGAAAATTACCACCCCCAACCCCTCGTACCAATGGAAAATAAGATTGAGGTTGTAGAGCGGGATGAGCGCGAGCATTCCCACTGAGCAGCCGATAAAAAGTGCGGCTTTCCAATCACCTTTCGACATGGCTTATATTTCTCAATCGATGATTCAAATATTTAAATCCGACCCACACTAAGACTCCCAATGCGGTGATCCCAGAAATCCACCTCCACATAATTTCTGCTCCATCGGCATGGTATTGCATTCCAAACTTTCCATCTCCAAAAGTAAGCATCTGCCCCGGGGTAACCGGATACACGGAGGTGCCATCGAGACGTGTCCAGTATGGGAAGTAACTGGCGTTCACTACGAGCGGTCCATTTCCAAAGGCTGAGATTAAATTATCCGACCATATTGAAGTAGACCCCGTGTCCGTCGAATTATTTTTCTGTCCGTACTCCATTATAAAATTTTCAAGTCTCTCAAGCCCATCAACGTTCGGTTGTTCGAGGAAAGCGCCGCCGTAGTAGCCGGCTATTGGATGAAAATTATTGATGAGGACCGTTGAACTACTTACGCCTGTTGGGATTGAGTCGGCATTAAGGTCTAGAAAAACTACCGGCTTACCCAATACTCTTGCAAATGCAATTTGTTCATCATTAAGTTTTGAGGTTCCCATGACAACGAAGTCAAAATTTTTTACCTCATCAATCGACGGAATACCTGACGGCAGACCCGGCAATGCCGCAATGGGATGCTTCAAAAGTTTTTCCATTGAGTACCACCCGAGCGCAAAATCTCGAAATGGACTCGATCCATCGGCATCAATGTAAATACCCGGACGAAACGCCGGAGAATACACGTAAGGCCTCGATGTTCCTATCCAAAAAATATTGAATGGTCCGCTGGTAAATAACTTTCTCGAACCCTCTATTTTTGAAACACTTTCCGAAGCTCGCTCCGATGCGGTAACAATATAATTTATTCCAAACAACCTTAGCCGCTCAACCATTGATTCTGGACTTTGGGATTGAAAGTATTGATTTTCAGAAAGCGGAGTTACCCTTCCCCACCGAAGATTGTCACCAAGAAAATAGTCGGTTGTTGGAAATATAAACGGGAGCTGCCATGCCGATTCCGCATAGAGGCCAAAGAGCACATTCTCTTTGTTTGCGAGCGGGATTGCGGTATCAAAGAAATGTATCGAGCTCAGTTTTTCAGTTGAAAATTGGGGATTGAAGGCGGAAAGAATCCGAACGGGGGGTTCTGGGAGATCCGGATTTCCCGGACTCAAAAACCTGATAATTCTTTGGGCATTCCCCATCTCTTCGAACCTATCGAGACTCCAATAGTACGGGATGTCATAAACAAATTTAGAAAGCCTTTGGGTGTTATTCGAAGGAACCGATCCCCCACCCAGGTTGAATGTCACTATTAATCCAACTATCGAAACGCTGAATATCCCGATGGTACATACTTGAACCATTCTCCGGCGGGCAAGTATATCCCAAACCCAGAGGAGTCCATATCCGGCAATAGCAAGGAAAATAGCAAACTCTAACGGAAAGAATCGATAGTAGTGAATCGGTCCGTTGTAGAACTGAATAATATAGTCAGTATGAAATGCGATGAAAGATGCCCCCAAGAGGTACGGCAATATATATTTTTTTTCTCGTACAAGGAGAATAAATCCCAAGATGGCCAGCATTCCAATGAAGAGCCAACCGTAGGCAAAATTTATAAATTCTCCCCGAAGCAGCTGGATCGGATCAAATGGGAAAAAGAGTACAAGTGGATTTTTAAATACCGCTGCCCCAATTTTTTCTCCAGATGTGTACGTAAGGTTCAAGAGAAATGGCATGAACCAGAATGCACTCATGGCTACTCCCAAAATAAATGTCCCGAGAACAGTCAGAAATTTTCTTACCGAAAAGAGATGTTTCCTATAGTAAATCCCGATGAGAATGCCCGTGAATCCAACCTGGATTGCAGATAGGGTGTGGCTGAGAATAATAGAGGCGAGTAAAACTGCGGTAAAAAGGTACCAAATTTTTTTAACGTGCTCCTCTACGAGAATCTTTCTCAAGGCAACGAGGAACACGAGGGTGAGACAAACTGCAAACACCTGGGAAAATAGTCCATAGAATATTGCCCCCGATGCGCCGATGCCGGTTGCCGCAAGAAGCTTTGGATAGAATATCCAGGCAAAGCTCAGCCAGATTCCAAAACTCGCTGCACGCGGCCCCAGGTATTCTCGTATGAACCAATAAAAACAGACCGGGAACACAAGAAGGGTCCCAAAGATGAAGAAGCGGAAGAGGAGAAAGAGAGAGATAAATTTTCCGAGGAGCCCATAAAAACCTGCAATAATCAGGAATGGAAGTGGAGCGTAAAATTGGAAAAGCGGCATTCCTCCAAACCACGCCTGAGAGTATGCACTCCATCTCCCCTCTGATAGGTTGGCTATAAACTCTTTAAGGGCGAAGAAATGAGCTAACCCGTCACTGCTCGGAAGAATTTGGTCTATAGAAACGAGACCCCATAGCTTGTAGAGAAGTGTAGAAGCAAAGAGAGCATAGAATACAATCCAAAGCGAACGTTTCACGTTGTCGCTATTTTAGCGTATCTAGGGCGTTACTGACAGGTGAGAGCTACCGTTCCGTAGAACAGCGGAATCCCCGTGTTACAAAACGTTGGAGTGCCGCTTCCAGACGCTACGTAGAATGATCCTGTCTCTACAACGCCCGAACTACGGTAGGCAAATCCTCCGCAGGTGACGTCTGATGTTTTATAGAAAACATTAGAACCAGATGGTCTAGCGCAAATCCATGGTTCAGTAGTCCTATTCGTGTGGGGAGAAGTGTTATCTTGGTACTTTGCCCACTGCGTTGACACCGAACCATCGCAGTTGTAATCCCCCTGTCCGCCCGTCCCCGTTTCTGCGGGAACCGTGGCATACCAGTTTGGATTTGATTTATAAACACGCGGGGTAGCATCATTGCAATCAAGTTGGGACGTGTTGAACTGGGTCAGAGAATCTTTGAGACGCACCATATTAGCCACCGAAGATACGGAGCTCGTTGAAAGGGCAACTGATGGCGCATATTGATCTCCATCAACGTCAGCTTGATAGAGGTACGACTGCTGAATCTTTCCACCACTGAGAAGGATGTGTCCTCCAGTTGGAATGATGAGGCTCTTCCCCGGGTTGAAAGCGAGGACCGCGCTACCCGAGAGGGTAATCGTCAAACCGGCCGTAACCCGTGTGCTCGTACCGTCTGCCCCCTCGATCCCTAATGCCGGGGCACAGTCGGTTTGGAGAGCTCCAGAGATGAAGTCACAGGACGGGTCAGACCAGGCGAGGGTGAGCACGTCGCTCCGTTTCTCCGTATCCGAGACGATAAACTTCGTGTGGTACGTCTTCGTGTGCGTGTCGCGCACGGTCCACTGGCCAATGTACGTGTACTCGACGAGTGACTGCGCGTGCGCGGTGGCGACCGCAGGGTTCTCAGCAACAGCTACATCCTTCTGAGGATTCAGCACGAGTCGGTTTTCCGAATCAACCCGGTACGGACCCTTCTCTACGTCTCCCAAGGCAATCGGCTTCTGCCCGGCGAGCTCAAGCGGAACGGTTATCGTCTTTCCATCGTTCTCAATCTCAGCGCTGACCGAGGCGATCGGCGTAGGGCTCACGACGAGGACCTGCATCTTCTGGATATCCCCCACCTTCACGTCGAGCGGGTCGATGTTCCCCGAGGTAAACTTCGGGTACACACCGCTCGCAGAGCCCACCGTGAAGTCGTACTTCCCCGAGGGGATGGACCACTCCTGTCCCTTCGCGTTCACGTACGTCACCCAGCTCGCGGCGAGCTGCTCCTCCTGGCTTCGGTCACGGGTGAGGAATAGCGTCGCATACGTCACGATCGCAATGGCTACGACGACCCCCCCAGCTATCAAAAATCGCTTGTATCGCATTGGTTTCAGTATAGCAAATCGCTCTCCGGGAGCCTCCCGCACCCCCTTGACGTAAACTCTCGGTTATCTTGCAATATTTTAGGGAGTATGGTATAGTATAGCCAGTTAACTAATTAAAAACTTTTGAAAGGAGGAGGTTATGAAAAACCTCATCGTTGTACTCGGGCTCTTCGCTCTCCTCCTCGTTGGAGCGAGCGCACAGAACCAAGCAGTATCATCCCCCGCACGCGTCTGGAGCAAGCAGTTCACCTTCGGCGGAACGTACGACATTCCCTGGAACGTCTACTCATCTTCCGATGGATCCATCTTCGCGAACGGTCACCGTCAGGTGACCGTAAACCAAACCGCTCAGCTCAACGCAGGACTCGCAAAGTTCTCCGAGAGCACGAAGGTTTGGACCGTCATCGACGACACCGCGAGCGAAGCGGGAAATAACGCGATCGCTGAAGTTCAGGGAGACATCATCTGGGCTATGGATGGCAACATCCTCACCCGACGCTCTCCGAGCAACGGTTCGATCAAGTGGCGAGTCGTCCCGAGCCCGTTCCAGCTTTCGCTCCTCGGGTACGGAGACACCATCGTCGCCGTTGAGGTCACGCAGCAATCTTCGTTCCGCGTGCTCTTCATCGGACCTGACGGCGTCACGAAGCGCTCGTTCTCAGTCGCACGGAAGACCGTCGCGAACGCCACCGCACGAATCCTCGGAAACTCCATCTGGATTTGTTCGATGACCGACGTCGATGGTACGGCCTGTGGCTTCATCGCACAGTACGACCTGCAGTCCGGCAGAGAGACGTGGGTTAAGACCACCCGACACGCGGTCAAGGCGTTCTTCGAACTCGACGGAGCCGGAAACAGCTACGTCGGCAACACGGTTCAAGACCTCTTCGGGCTCGACCACGACACCGTCGGCTTCGCCCACTTCGAGCTCTCTATGCTCGACCCGAACGGAAACGTTGCGTGGATAAACAAGTGGTACGGGCACGACACGTACGAGGCGAACTACGAGAACTGGATGCGAACGCTCTCGTTCTCGAGCGCAAAGAATGCGGTTGTCGTTGGGGGTTCAACCCAAAAGGGCAACACGGTTCACACGGGAGATAAATCTGCCTGGGTAAAAATCTTCAACGCGACGACCGGAGATACCTTCTGGTCGAAGACGTGGGAGTACTCACCCTCAGCAATCGCCAGCCAGGTGAACAGCTCTACGTTCAACGCCTCGGGTGACCTCATCGTCCTCGGGAACACGCACACCGGTGGGAACACTCAGAACTTCGGCTACCTCGAGAAGTACACCTTCGACAAGGTAACCTCGGTCCGAGAGCTCCCGGCAACCATCCCCTCCTCGTTCTCGCTATCGCAGAACTACCCGAACCCCTTCAACCCCATGACGACCGTACACTTCTCGGTTCTCACGAACTCGTTCGTGAGCATCAGGGTGTACGACGTCACCGGTAGAGAGGTTGCGGTACTCGCGAACGGCACGATCGAGCACGGAACCTACAAAATGCGTTTCGACGGTTCCAACCTCCCCTCGGGAATGTACTTCTGCAGGATGACTGCCGGTACGTTCACGAAGACGGTCAAGATGCTCCTCGTGAAGTGATTCAACATTAAACCCCTAGCCATGCTGGGGGTTTACTGCATCTTAGCCCTCAAAATTGCAAACAAATCACCATAAATTTTCTATCCTCAAATTTATGGTGCTAGCTTGCCCCCTTCTTCAGCACCCTCAAACATTTCTCGATCGAGAAATCTTTGAGGGCCCTAAATTGAAGTGAGTACGAGCAATTGAATCTCCTTCAAATAGCTCTGCGAGCATTGCGGTGCAGTACTTGTGTAAACCTAGCTCTACGATTAATTTCCAGACTTTCTCACCTATAAAATTGGGGCAGAGCCACACGCTTCGCTGAAGTTGATAGAACCCGGAATCCCGAAGTAAGTACCGAAGACGGTCTCGATCTGCGTGATTCTTTTCTGGAACATCAAAACTGATGATCCTCCATTTCCCATCCCAATGATTTGGGGTTTTAATTTTGTACTTAGCGTGAAACCTTATAAAGCCTTTTACCGTGAGCGCAATATGACTCTTGGTTTCGACGAGAAAACCTCCATCAACCATCCGCCGCACGCTCTGTCTAAAATACTTTCTGTTTCGTAAATGAGCGGTGAGAGCTTCAAATTCAGAACGGGAAATAAAAGATTCACCACAAAAAGCTTCTTCAATTTTTCGAACGTTTTTCCAAGCTTTTTTTGTAACTACCGTCATACATTTATGAATTTATTCATCGACCATTTTCATGTACCAATCAGATGGTGAATCAGGGGTTGCCGGATCTACAGCGCACTGTGAACAAGACGGTTGTGCACCCTCAGCCCAACCGCTCCGCGCTTCCCCTCCTGGGTAGCGATCGTCAGTTGAGAGAGCGTTCATAATGCTGTTTGAAAAGAACCCACCTGAGCCCTCATAGCTTGTCACATCGAGGACGAGCCAATAGGAAACTCCAGGTGAAAATACCACGGGAGAAGGGAATGAAAACTTAACATCAATCCCATCCTCTCCAGTTTCGAGGATTGATGCACTCGCCTCTCCGAGGTGTGATGAAAAATCTGGATCACCACCGGATCCTGGTGGGTACACCGAGAGACGCACGTTTGCATTTCCGTACCCACCAAAGTTTCGCTTGAGCCTTACAAACACCGCATCGATAGACGCGCCACCCGTAAAGAAAACGCTCTGAAAACTTCCGCGTTGTGGATCGGAGTACGAACTTCTGGATGCGGAACCGAACTGAACACTCCACGCTCCGCGTGCCCACTGGTCAACGACCATCCGAGTTTCTGGATGCTCCCACGAAACTGATTTAAACTCCGAAACCATTCCCGTTTCATCTTTCGCACGAACGTAGTACGTTTTACGATCATTTGGAAAAACAGGACGTGCGGTCTTAGTAGTTTTTCCGAGTGGTATCCAACCGTGTTCTGGGGGCGCATCTCCAATACCCGCTTCATAAATTTCGTAAGATAGCTCGGAATCTTTACTATCAGCATCTATCGCTTGCTCCCACTCGAGGTTAACGGCGCCCCCTGGCTTATTAAAATCTGTAGAAATATTTCCCTGCATTACTGGACGCGCAAAATTTGGAGGACTACTCCTCAGTGGAAAACGCCGCACGTCGCTCGCTACAAATGAGAGCCCACTTTCCGCACCTGCACCTGATTTAAAATCGTAGTATGTGATGGTTAGGTACGCATCGGGCCACAAATCGAGGGTATCTGCATCTAGCGCGAGGGGTGCACGGAGCAGATTATCCTCAGTCGACAACATAACACTCCGTGGATTTAAGCCTCCCCCATACGGAGAACAATTTCCCGGAACGGTGGTAAAAATGATTGAAGGATACGGGGTTTTATAACCACCGCAAGAATCCATAGCAAACTCAATACCTTGCGCTGAAGGATCTGGTGAACGGTTGAGGTGTCCGACGAGCGCCTGCCAAGGCGTAAAACCGAGAACTTTACTGTAAATTGGCGGAATAAAATCAGGTGAAGGATAGTGAAAATCTACGAGGTACTCCTGCTCATTTTTTGGGTTCCGGTAAAACTCAACCGAGCTCAGAAAACCAGGAACCTCGACGTCAACACTAACCGGATCAGAGGCAAATCCACCACGATCGAATGACTTAATTATGAACCTATCGGTACGCCCAACTTCCCAAATCCGATGACGGTATCTGAGCAGTGACGTCGACGCAATCAAATTAGATGTTGATGCGTCTCGAATTTCATACATCACCACCTCAGAACGCTCTACATCGAGAGAGGGCGACCAAAGAAAATCAATTGACATTAAATCCTTCCGCCACGATCCGATACTATTCACGCCGGGACGGACGGAGGGTTTTTCTGGTTTTGAACGTGGTTCTAAAAGACTTTTTGACCCCTGCGGGTAAGAAACCGCACGAGTTTCAAAATCTCCGATAGTTCCACTATCACAACCGTGTCCCAAAAATTCCCCAGCTTCGCCTACAAGCGGAGAAACACACGAAGTCAACGTACGAGCCCGACGTTCAATACTTCCACCACTCGGTGGAATTTTACTCCCATAGTTAACAACGTCAGCAACATCAGTATCGCCTGCATTTGAAATAGGATCTTGATTTTGAACAAGAAAAATTTTTCCACCCAACGAACCAGCTGACATACTGAAGGCACGGTGCAGTAGATCTGGTGTTTCAGCTTTTCGATAACCATCAACACCTGCTCCATCTACCGCTCGCGCAATGAGATAAAATCCGTACCCATCAATTGAACTCCCCGCAGAAAAATTTTTCTTTGAAATTGTATTTTCGGAAACCTCTATCGAACCACTCACGTACTGTACCGAGTACGATGATAGATCTACCGTTACACTCGTTGGATTGTAGAGTTCTATGAATTCATCTCCAGAATCTTCTCCCTGAACCTGAATTTCACTGATTACAATACTCGATGCAACTGAAGAGGTGGCCGTAACAATCGGTTGAGTCGTAGTAGTTACTATTACCACAGGTGGTGGATTCTGCTGCGTTGAAGTTGGCGCTACGTACCTGTACGCATCACCTGGGGTTGGCTGAGATGCTCGCCAAATTGACCCGTCTCGCTGGAGTGAAAATCCATCCCCATGACCACCCCAATCAGACTGATAAGAGACAGAATTTAAAATACGTGTACGGTTTGAAATCTCAATCTGCTCACTGCTGTTATTGAGAGAAAATGAACTCTCAAACAAGTTTCCTGAAAACGAGGGGTTGTCTTCAAGAAAACCGGCAATGTTTGAAGTTATAATGGCATATCCTCCATTCCATAGTCCTCGCGCTCCCCTACTAAAGGTGATCCGATGACTCGTACCACCCTCGACAAACTTCAACTCTTCTGAATAAACCGTTCCGCTTCCCATGTTCTGAATTTCAATCCACTCTCTCCCAGAATCTGAGCCGGGTAAGTCATACATTACTTCGGTTATAGAAACTACTGCGTGCTCGTTTGGATCTGGATCTGCCGTCACGGCGTTAACTACCGGTTGAGGTGTGGCTGGTAAAATAGTTTTTTCTGTACCTACCAGCTTAGTGCCCTGCAGAGAACTCGTTTGGGTTGGTGGTGTCGCCGAAGCCTTTACGCCAATTAATCTAAAAACAGCGTTTAACGCATCCACTGGTGCATCCTCTTCGTCTGCATCATCTTTTGTCGCTACAATATTAGCCGTGAAACGTTGGGTTGGTTTTTTAACAACAGAGTCATCTCTCACAAGTGAAACTTTTAGATCGCCAGACCCATCTGATGAAAACACCGAAACTAGACTTGCAAAAAGGGAACCTACACCACCCCTTATCTTCTCTAACTCACCAATGAGAGAGAACGACGGTATTTTTAAGAATGAAAAATCGAACCGTACGAGGTTCGATGGAAACTCTTGCTTAATTTTATACTCCTCTGCCTGCTTCAGAAAAAGTTCTATAACTCCCGCTCCGTTCAAAATCGCATACCGTGAAAGATCTGAAAAATAAGAGCTCAGAATATTTAAATCGGTTTTTTCTATTGTGTAATTCTTAGAAAATTCAAATTTTTTTATTTCGCTTTTTATGATTTTTGCGAGTGGATTTTTTTCTTCATCATAAGCAATGAGTTCTTTTTCTTCTGAAATTTTCGGCAGTTCATACTTAGGATCATTTATCGTGTCTTTTGAAAAGAATCTTTTATTCGAATACCTAGCAACGTCATCTATATAGCTTTCTACTGAACTTTCTTGAACTGGAAACTGACGGTTCCCATAGAGGTTATTTGGCTCATTTAATCTCCTGATATTTTCACGCGTCCACCGTTTTGCGTAATCTTCGTACGGAGAGCCATCATCACCAACCCCACCAATCGGAGCGTGCGTATCGTTCCGTGTATGTTCTGGAACCGCCATATCTTCCAATATATGGAGCGCGTGTCCGAGCGAACGGTATGCTGTTTCTTCATCTCCTTCGGTATAAGCTTCTAACCCTCGCTCCCATGACCAATCCCCTCCATACCGTGATAATGCTGCCTGTGAAACGCGATCCGAAACCCACTGTTTTGCTGAGATTGGATCATTTGATAACACACTAATTTTTGCAAGAATTCGAACAGTAGAAGAGGTCAACAATCCAGCATGCTCTCCAGTCCACCCCTCGTTCTTTACTGGATCATAGAAGTGGTTCATCCAGCGCGGAACAGCATCCTCATCCGTACTTCCCATAACAATCCACTCGGTTTCTTTTTTTCCAATTTCGCGACCAGGGTGCAGTAGGTTATAAAACGAGATTGTTTCCTGTGCGAGAGCTGGATGAGTTGTGGCATCATCGTATGCTATAACCCCGCCCGGCATGAGAGCTGTCAAAATAACTATTGAGACTAACAACCTGCTACAATTCATACCCTAAACTTTAGATTTCAATAATTTTCCAAATTCCGTTCGGATACATTTGAAGATTTAATAAAATTTCATTGTTAAAACTAAAATAACTTTTATCAAAAGAGTAAGACCCAGGCCCATTTAAAATCTCTTTCAATAAACCTAAATATTCCTCTTTCTGATTTAAATTAACGTTCGATTCAGAAAAAGCCTTCATTTCTTTTTCTTGATTCTCAATAACATAATATTTACTTGCAAGCACGTAATCTCCATTTTCAACAGCTGCAATATATAGAGTCAGCGTCTCCTGTGGCGTCTTTCCACCCACAGTATCCGCCATTTGCATTTGGTAGATCCTATCCCGCTCCGCACTGATGAGCTCAACAGCTTTATCAGCATCACGTCCGCGTTGCCACTTTTCATACCGGCTACCTCCCCACAAAACAACTATTCCAACTACCAGAACTGCGATAAATACTAGAAATACCCTTACAGTTTTTAACATAGAAATAACAAAACGCCCTAGGGGCGCGTATCATGCGTGCTCTTGATTTCGATCGAGAAAAAACCGCTCCGAGGAGCGGGATCCGAAGACCGTTCCACACATTCAGTATACCAACCGTGTTCTCCTCAAATCTGTGCATAACTATGACACCCTCAAATATTTCTCGATCGAGAAATGTTTGAGGGTGTCATAAGTGAGAATAAGGTGGAGGAAGTCGTAAGGTAAAACTGCGAAGTGAAACTGTTTTGTAAAAGTTAAACAGGAGGGTGAAACTCAAGGTAGCGGGACTTGGGGTCCTTCGAACTGAA
>JAYSOF010000024.1:0-1763 GCA_043723165.1 bacterium | reverse complement strand
CTCAAAAAACCAAATTTTTATGGCAACGAACTACCTGAGCCAGGACCGGTACAACGAGATTGGAGAAGAGCTCGTCCGTCTCAAGACGGAGGGTCGCCGCGAGATTGCTGAACGCCTCAAGCAGTCGAAGGAGTTGGGAGACCTCTCTGAGAACTCTGACTACCAAGAGGCCCGTGAAGAGCAGGCTCGTCTCGAGACCCGCATCGGAGAGCTCGAGGAAACGCTCGCCACCTCATCGATCATCCGCAAGGTAGAGGGTGGCGCATCCATCCGCGTCGGTTCGCGCGTTCGCATCAAGAAGGGGAGCGAAACCGTAGAATACATCATCGTCGGGTCGAGCGAGGCAGACCCGAGCAACGGGTTTATCTCGAACGATTCTCCCGTAGGCCGAGAGCTCATCGGGAAGAGTGTCGGTGCAGAGGTTACCGTTAAAACTCCGAAGGGTGAGGTACGCTACTCGGTTCTCGGAATTGAGTAGGTTTCCCAACGATTACGCACATGCTCGAGGACCTCATACGAGAACGTGAACGGAAGCTTGCCCGGTACAGAGAGACAGCCGATCCGTACCCAGCTCGTTCACGTCCGCGCACGCCCATCGCCCGCGTGCTCTTAGGGTTTGAGGGTAAGAAGCAGGCTCCCACGAAACCGGTTGTGATTTCCGGTCGTCTCTACGCGTGGCGCGACCAGGGCAAGATCGTGTTTGCTGACCTCCGCGATGAGACGGGAACGATACAGGTCGTTTTGAATACCAAGGGGACTGTCGGTTTTGCTATCGCAAAAGAGACCTTCGATATTGGCGATTTCATCGAACTCAAGGGTACCCCCGCACTCACGAAGCGCGGAGAGAAGAGCGTTCTCGCAAAAGATGTCCGGATGCTCGCGAAGGGTGTTCGCCCGATCCCGTCTGATAAGTCCGGCCTCGAGGATACCGAAACGCGCCTCAGGAAGCGGTACCTCGACCTCGTTACGCACCGGGAGGTGCGCGAGCTCTTCGTGAAGAAGAGCGCCTTCTGGTCTTCGATCAGAAATTTCCTCACGAACGAGGGGTTCCTCGAAGTTGAGACCCCCGTGCTCGAACCGGTTCCCGGCGGCGCTGAAGCGGAGCCGTTTGTGACACACCACAATGCACTCGGCACTGACTTCTTCCTCCGCATCTCGCTCGAGCTCCCGCTCAAGAAGCTGCTCGTCGGAGGTTTCGAAAAAGTTTTTGAAATCGGACGCATCTTCAGGAACGAGGGGATCGACCGCGAGCACCTCCAAGACTACACGCAGGTGGAGTGCTACTGGGCGTACGCCGACTACGAGCAGCTCATGAAGCTCGTGGAGCTCATGTACAAGTCGACCATTCGCGCTACGTGCGGATCGCTCACGACCACCTACGACGGCAAGAAAATTTCGTGGGGTAAGAAGTGGCGCTCTGTCGACTACTACGAAGTTTTCAAAAAAGAATCAGGACTTGACCTCAAGACGGCGACGGTAGCCGAACTGCGCGCGAAGGCGCGCGAGGTTGGCGCAAAGCCGGAGGCGAACGCGGGGAGGGGGCGCCTCATCGACCTCGTCTACAAGAAGACGGTTCGCCCGAAGCTCGTCGAACCGTGCTTCCTCGTGAATCCGCCCGTTGATGTCGAGCCGCTCGCAAAGCGCCTCGATTCCGATAAGAATCGCGTCGCGCGGTTTCAGGTAGTTGCAGCTGGCACCGAGCTCGGGAAGGGTTTCTCTGAACTGAACGATCCGGGGGACCAGCGGAAGCGTTTCGAAGGTCA
>JAYSOF010000023.1:0-8314 GCA_043723165.1 bacterium | reverse complement strand
CCCGAACTGGGCGAGCTTCTTCGCGAGCTCAGGGTTCACTCCCCCGTCTACCTCGATCGGGACCTTCGGGAAGTGCGAGCGGAAGAACCGGACCCGCTCGAATATCCGCTCGTTCATCTTCTGCCCCGCGGGGCCTACGGGTACCGCGAGGAGGTGCACGAGGGATGGGGTGAGCGCACGGACGAACGGTTCAACCTGCTCGACGGGAGTGCTGAGGGAAACCGCGATGCCGAACTCTACGTTCTCCCGCGCGCACGCCCTCCGGATGCGCGTGAGCTCCGCGAGCGGAGCAGACTCGATGTGGACCGTGATACGGCTCGCCACCTGACGCCACCTACCCGCGGCAGACTCCGGGTGCTCTACCATCAGGTGCGCGTCTACCCTCACCTTACCCCCCGCGAAGAGCGCGGGGTCACCGAGCGTCTTCTCCTTCGTGAACACGCCGTCTGAAACATCGATGTGAACCCACGGGCACCCGAGTGAGCGCACGACAGCCAGGCGCGCCTCGGCGCACTTCTTATCCGTGCAGTTAATAGCCGGAATTACGGTCACGGTTATCAGAAAAACCCTCAGAGAGAGCTATGCGCCGCGCCGCTTCGACCTCGATCGCGCCGATCGCCCTGAGGCGTCGGGTGTGGCGCTCCTCATCAGAGAACGGGGTCTGTACCCACGTGAGCACGATCTTTTCTGCCACCTCAGCCGAGGTGTACGCTGCGGCGAGTGAGAGCACGTTCGTGTCGTCGTCAGTACGGGAATCGAACGCCTGGTCCGGCGACGAGGCGAGCACCGAACGAACGTTCGGGTACTTATTCGCCACGACATCTACCCCAACGCCCGAACCGCAGATGAGTATCCCCTTGCTCCGCTCGAAATCGATACTCACCTTCTCTGCCACCTTCTTTGCAAACTCTGGGTAGTCATCGTCCGGGACGAGCGACTGGTTGCCGAGGTCGACGACGGTATACCCGCGATGCGCGAGCACCGCCTTCAGGTGCGCCTTGAGCTCGAAACCCCGATGATCCCCGCCGATGTAGATGACCATACGTATGTGCTCCAATTATACACCCGCCGGTACCGGCTGGAAGCGCGCGTTCACCACGACCGGGATTTCCCGCACCGAACGCACCTCGCTCCCCCGGACGATGACCTCCAAGAGGAAGCTCTCCATCGTCTCCCGCGAGAACGGCTGGTCGAACACGAGGTTGCCCAAGCTGTACGCGATCCACGTATCTTTTCCCGTTACGGGCGAGCGGTACTTCTCGACCTCTTGCGTCACGTGCGGGTGGTGACCGATGACCAAGCTCGCACCCGCGTCGCCGAGCGCGTGGGCAATTTCTTTCTGTTCCGCACTCGACGAGGTCTTGTACTCCTCACCCCAGTGCATCGAAACCACGACGATGCCTGCTTCCTTTTTCAGATCCGTAACCGCTCTCACCGCACGCTCAACCGAGAACGAGCTGATGCCCGCACGGTCCCCCCGCGCCTCGAGCGACTCCGGGTAGAGCGTCGTGTACGCGAGGAACCCGACGCGTGTACCCCGAACGTTCTCTACAACCGGCCTGTTAGCCCCATCCTCACCGTTCCCCGCACCCACGGTCTCGATGCCCGCAGTATTCAAATTGCTCACGGTGTCCACGAGCGCATCCCTCCCCCAGTCCCAGATGTGGTTGTTAGCGAGCGAGAGAACATCGAACCCCGCGAATACGAGACCCGAGACGACCGACGGATCGGCACGGAACGAGTACGCGCTCCCCTGGTTCCGACCGCGCGACGAAATCGTGCCCTCACCGTTTGCAAACGCGATATCGGCCCCACGGGTCGTGCTCGCGATCTCGAGGAACGGAAAGCGCGGATCTCCGCTCTCCCCGATTTGCTTTGCAACGCTCCGCGCGAGCATCACGTCTCCACCGAAGAGGAGCGTCACCGGGGCACCCTGCCTCAGGTACGAGACGTACGCCTCTGACGCCGCGAGATTACGAGCGAGCGCCGCACCACGGAGAGCTGATGCGGTGCCGTACGATTCTACAAACGAACGAACCCCCGCGCCCGTCCCGAGCGCGACCGAAATGAGCACCGCACCAGCAAAAATCTGAAGGCGGTTCATCCGATCCTCAACCCTCAGCTGATTACCCGCTCGATGTGCTTCACGAGGGTTGCGACGTACCCAGCCTCGTTGTCGTACCACGAGAGGACCTTCACGAGGTTCCCGCCCACAACCTTCGTGAACGAGAGGTCAACGATCGCGCCGTACGGTTCACCCACAATGTCGGACGAAACGAGCTGCTCGTCGGTAACCGAGAGAATGCCCGCCCACCTCGGGTTCGAGGCAGCCGTCCGGAGAATTGCGTTCACCTCGTCGACCGAGGTCAGACGCTTCGAAACGAACGTGATGTCAGCGAGTGAACCGGACGGAACCGGAACGCGGAACGCGACGCCATCGAACTTACCCTCGAGCTCGGGGATGACGCGCGCAACCGCAATCGCGGCACCCGTCGAAGACGGGGTAATGTTTTCGCCACCCGCACGGCCACGGCGGTAGTCGCTGCCCCTCACCGGACCATCGACGATGCTCTGGGTCGCCGTGTACGCGTGCACCGTAGAGAGGAGCGCCTTCTCGACGCCTATTGTTTCGGCGAGCGCCTGCACGACCGGAGCGGTTGCGTTCGTCGTGCACGAGCCGTTCGAGGTAATCGAGCAGGTTCCCACGTCGTGGTCGTTCACCCCCACGAGCACCGTCTTCCCGAGCGCACTGTCCTGATCTTTAGCAGGAGCAGAGAGCACGACGTGCTTCGCACCGGCCGTCACGTGAGCCTTCGCCGCCTCGAACGATTCGAACGCACCGGATGACTCGACGACCACATCGATCTCGAGCTTCGCCCACGGGAGGAGGGACGGGTCGCGCTCAGATAGGAACGCAATCTTCTTCCCTCCCACCACGAGCGATGAACCCGCGACCGAAACCTCTACGGGAAACTTCCCGTACACCGTGTCGTGCTTCAAGAGGTACGCGAGGTTCTCAATGTCGCCTAAATCATTCACCGCAACGACGTTAACCAACGGGTGGTTCCACGTCTTCCGGAGGAGGAGCCGACCGATCCGACCGAACCCGTTTATCGCAATGTTAGCCATGTTGTGTATTTTTATTTTTAGTTTGATTCCTGGACGAGCGGACGGATACGAACCGAGTCCCCAACCGTGGCGCGGAGGAGCTTAGCCCTACCCGACCTCACCTCGAGCGCACGCTTCACCGGAGCCGGCGGGTTGTACGAGGCGAGCTCAGCTTCGGGTGCACCCACCTGCGGGTCTACCGCCTCTGTAATCCCGATGATCTCGTTCTGATCATTGATCCAGATGATATCGATCGGAAACTTCATGTCTTTCATCCAGAACGGGTACACGCCCGGCTCGTCGAACACGAAGAGCATCCCCTCGTTGATGTTCATGCCGTTCCGCCCGCCGAGGCCCCGCTCACGCGTCTGGGGGGTGTACGCCATGTCGGCGATGATTATCTGGTCGCGGATACGCACCTCAGCCTTATCTTTCACCACATTCAGGCTCTTGAGGTACGGGATACTCACGAGCGTAGCCGCGATGAGAATCCCGAGAGAGAATATTGAGAAACGGGCAATCGCCTGAGCCATCGTTAGGCTCATTATACACGATAGTTTTCCACAGATATACCGCCCCGCCAACATCGGGTATACTTTGGTAACAAAAGAAAGATCACACACCAACACAAAGATACACGAATGAAAAAGCTACAGAATGCGAACCTCGGCCTCCTCTTGATCCGCATCGCCCTCGCGGCAGTGTTCCTCGTCCACGGGATCATGAAACTCTCAAACATCGATGGGACAGTCGGCTTCTTCGGAATGCTCGGCCTCGCCCCGGCGTTCGCGTACGCCGTTGCGATCGTAGAGGTGGTGGGCGGTGCTCTCCTCCTCGTCGGTTTCCAGACGCTCATCGCGGGGATCGCCCTCGCGGTCGTCATGGTCGGCGCCATCTTCCTCGCGAAGATGGGCAAGGGGTTCACGGGCCTCGAGTTCGAGCTCGTTCTCGCGCTCGCCTCGCTCGGCCTCGGGCTCACCGGTCCGGGTAAGTACGCGATCGAGACGTGCCCGTGCATGGAGTGCATGTGCTCTCCCACGGCGCCAAAAGCGTAACGTTCCCGCAACTTAAAACCCCGCGATCACCGCGGGGTTTTCTGTTTACCGATCGCCGTCACGAGCGCGTACGCCGCAACCCCGAACGCAACTGAAACGTTCAGTGACTTCTTCACCCCGAGCATCGGGAGCTCGAGCACCCCATCGCACAGGGCGAGGGTCTCCTCTGGGATTCCCCCAACCTCTTCTCCCAAAACGAGTGCTACCCTTCCGCCAGCGATGAGCTCGGAAGGGATCTCGTCGTGCCGGAACGATTTCGGAGATTGCTCTACCGCGATGACGGTAAACCCGTCACCCCTGAGTGATCCCACCGCACCCGCCACGCCATCCATACGTTCCCACGAAACGTTCTCCTCAGCACCGAGCGAAACCTTAGCGAAGTCAGACCTCACCCGATCGAAACGGTCTGTCGGAGACGGGGTGATACCACAGAGGACCACACGACGGAAACCCGCCCCGTCGGCGGTGCGGAAAATTGAACCGACGTTGTGTACACTCCGAATGTTGCCTAGTACTACGACGAGTTCCATGGGTATAAGTGTATGCGAAAAGGGAAAATAAAAAACCCATCCGGAATGGTGTGAACCGGATGGGTCTGACGTCTCGGGAAAATAGCAAGGAATCTTAAAACATCCCGCACGCCACTTGAGGGAAGGGGGGTGGGTTCGAACCACCGACCTACGCCTTAACAGGGCGTTGCTCTCCCAACTGAGCTACCCCCGCCATAACATAGAAATGAGAGAACTGAGTTGAATGGTACCGAACTCGAAACAGAGCGTCAAGCGTTCCGTAGCCCACCCAAGAACTCTCCCTTGAACGAGAAGAACCTGTCTTCGCGGATCGAGTCGCGGATGCGCGACATGAGCGTATTGAAGAACAGCACGTTCTGGATTGTCGCGAGGCGTCCCGGATCTTCTCCCCTCTCCTCCCGAGCTTCCGGAGTGAGAGAGAACAGCTCGTAGAGCTCTCCAACCGTCACACCCCTGAGCTCCGGGTGCGTTGGAAAATCTCCGTTCAGCTCCTCGAGCGTCACCGTACTCCCCTTGTTAGCACCCTTCCGTGCGTTCACCCGACCGCGCGGGGTCCAGAGGCAACCGTGCCTCCCTTCCCGCGTCGGGATGACGCAATCGAAGGTATCAACGCCGCGCTCTACCCCATCGAAGAGGTCCTCGATTTTTCCGATACCCAAGAGGTGCCGTGGTTTATCGTCGGGGAGGTGCGGAACCGTCAGATCGAGAACGCGAAGCATATCAGCGTGCGAATCTCCGAGCGATCCACCGATTGCAAACCCCCCGAACGGGAGCGAACCGATGAACTTTGCCGAAGCCGTTCGGAGCGAACTGTACGCGCCACCCTGCACGATTCCGTAGAGGAGCTGATCTCCCTTCGCCTTCGCGGCGAGTGAAGCTTTCGCCCACCGGTGAGTCCTACCCATCGCCCAACGCGTATACCAGTACCCGTGGTCGGGTGAGGTGCACTCATCGAACGCGAGAATGATGTCCGCACCGATCTGTTCCTGGAAGAAGATCGAGCGGCGTGCGTCGAGCGCAGTCTCGCTCACGTCCCCGTACCCCTCGTCGAGGAAGTACGTTCCAGACGGCGTGATGCGAACACTGTTCCGCTCGTTCCGAATCCCGAGGCGGGATCTGATCTCGAGCCACAGGTCGGGAAGGAACGAGTACTTACGGAACGTCCGCGAGAGGTTCCTGCTACCCGGGAAGATCGAACTAACTTTACCCACACCGTGCTCGCGCGAGAACCCGAGGCTAAACACCTGGAACCCCCCGCTGTCGGTCATCGTGATACCCGGAAAGTTCATCTCCCTGTTCAACCCCCTGAACGTCTCGAGGTTCCGAGCGCGCCAGAGGTGGTACGTGTTCGCTATCACAATTCCCGTACCGGTAGACGCGAGGTCTGCAGGACTGAGCGTGCGGACAGCAGCGTGGGTTCCCACGATGACGTACGCGGGCGTCTCAATAGACGCTCCGCGCGGCACCGTGAGGATCCCGAGCCGAGCAGCTGACTTTGTATCTTTCTTTAGGATTTTGAACATAGCTGTTCTCCAAATAGTTTCGTGTGTAAAAAGCTCAGCTTACCGTACCCCAAACACACCCAACAGGCAATCGTTACAACTGTTAACTAAAAACACACACCCTCAAACATTTCTCGATCGAGAAATGTTTGAGGGCTTAACTTAAGCTAAAAAAGTGTGGGGTTTGAGGGTAGGTCTAGCAACCTCCTAGAGCGGGAGACGGATGAGGGAGAACGGATCGACGGCGACCCCACGAATCTTGACCGAGAGGTGGAGGTGCGGACCCGTCGCGTACCCAGTCTTCCCGACCGTGCCGATCGGCCCACCGCGAGCGACCGTATCCCCCCTCTTTACCGCAACGGTGTTCAGGTGCAGGTAGAGCGAAAACACACCTTGCCCGTGGTCGATAATCACCGAGTTACCGTAGATCGTATCGACGTACGAATCGGAAACCGTACCCGCGTTCAGCGAGCGCACGGGAGTTCCGACCGGCGCTCCGTAGTCTACACCCAGGTGCCGGATCTCCTGCTTACCCGTCTTCCGGATCTCTCCGAACACGCTCGTGTTCTTGACTGCCGTGGCAAACGGAGAGATGAACGACTCCCTGAACGCGGGAAGGGTTGAGGTCACACCTAAAACTACATCGAGGTGCTTCTTCTCTGTCGCGAGCTTGGTCACGAGCTCTTCTGGGGTCACCCCGACCTCGCTCGGTATGCCGAGATCAACGTACGGAAACTTCCGCTTCGTGACCCACACCGTCCGGAGCATCTTCGTTCCGTCCCCCAGGGTTGCCGTAAAGGGGTACGCTCCCGGTAAAACTGTCGGTCCGATTGCTAGAAAACCAATGTACCCGGCTCCGTACGGAGCGAACGGGACCGGTGAACCCATGAAGGATGTTTCGGTCGGGAGGAGCTTCGGATCTAAAATTTTTATTGCTACCACGTCTCCCTGCTTCGGAGCCTGCGTTGAAACCCACGAACGGGCGGGGGCCGCGCGGGCAACCTGAACGAACGAGAGCAACACGAAACACACCAGCAAGGAAACGCTGGTGTGTTTTACTACGTTACTTTTGTTTACAGGTATCACTGAGTCAGAGTGTTGGGAACAGCGGGAGCAAGGAACGCCACCGGCGGGAGCTGAATGGTAATCTTTGAAACCTCAAAGCTGCTACCCGTTACGCTCGTATCCTTAGCCTGCGCCGTAACACGAACGCCAACAGCTACATCAGAAATCTTCGCGGGCGCTTCATAAATTCTAGCCGGAAAAGCTGGCATAGGAGACGTGCTCGAGCTTGCCTGAAGCTTGGCAACCGTCGAACGGAACGCCGTGAGCTCTTTCTGGTAGGCGTCTGCCGCCTTACGCTCCATTTTTACAATCGTCGTATCACTCGTGACCGTTACCTTCCCCGTCTCCCCCGCCTTATCACCCGTGAGCGTGATGGCGACCGTGTTCCCGTTAACCTCTTTTACGGTTCCTGAAATGATTCCAGGTGTCGGAACTGCCGGAGGACGAACGACCCCTACCGCAGAACCCCTCACCGGAGCCTTAGTGCCGTACTCTGACCCACCGTACCCGATACCAACACCGACCACGAGCGCCAACGAAATGAGGATAATCGCTGTTTGTTTTTCCATGTTTTTATTTGATGAGCTTATCCAAGTTGATTCCCTCCACGGCACCCGTTCGACGGTTCCCGTAGGTCGGGACACCCACGTTCACGAACCGAGATCCCTCGTGGTCGAAGCGCGGTGCGGTCAGGCGGTACGAAACCTCTCCCGTTTTCTCCGAGGAGCGGATCGTAATCTTCCCATCACCCTTCTCGTACCACACCTTCCCATCGAAGCTCGGCGTGAGGAGCACCGTCACGTTGCCCAACCCCTCGCTCACAAGATTCGTCGTCTTCGCAAACAACCAGGTATCGCTCCCCTCCTCTCCGTTCATGAGATCGATCACGTACGAACCGTGCGAGAGCGTAACGCTCCCCGCGGTCTCCTCTTTGAGACCCGTCATGCTCGCACCGTACGTAGCGTACTTCTTCCCGCCGATCGTATACGGAGGATCGATGAGACCCACATCGATCTTTCCGGTACCCCCACCGACCACGAGCTGGTTGCTCGAG
>JAYSOF010000022.1:0-7795 GCA_043723165.1 bacterium | reverse complement strand
CTCGGCTGCACGTGGACGGCTCGCCGTGCACGCGTGCAGCGACGACTTCCTGCACGATCTTCCCCTTCTCGTCCGTCTGAACGTCAGCCTGCGCGATGTTGTACTGCTGCTCGTGCATTGCATCGAGCCACACGACATCCTCCGAGGTGACACCCTTCGAAACTTTGAAGTACGGCGTCTCAATGAAGCCAAACTCGTTCACACGAGCGTACGTGGAGAGCTTACTCACGAGACCAATGTTCGCGCCCTCAGGAGTCTGAATCGGACAGATGCGTCCGTAGTACGAAGCGTGCACATCGCGAACCTCGAAACCGGCGCGCTCGCGGGTGAGACCACCGGGACCCATCGCGGAGAGCGTGCGCTTGTGCTCGAGCTCGGCCAACGGGTTCGTCTGGTCCATGAACTGCGAGAGCTGAGACGATGCGAAGAAATCCCGCACGACTGAGGTGAGGAGCTTGTAGTTCACGAGCTGAACCGGCTGGAGCGTTTCGCGCTCCAAGGTCGACATGCGGTCCTGCACGCCACGGCGGAGACGCGCGAAACCCACGCGGAGCTTAGCCTGTACGAGCTCACCAACCGCACGGATGCGGCGGTTCCCGAGGTGGTCGATATCGTCCGGTTCGGCTGACTGGTCGTTGTTGAGCCTGATTACCTCGCGCACGATTGCGACGATGTCGTCGCGATCGAGGAGCCCCCCCTCTTTCTTCTCCTTGCCGACGTTCAACCGCTGGTTGAACTTGTACCGGCCAACCGGGGAGAGGTCGTACCGATCGAAGCGGAAGAAGAGCGACTCGATGAGCGTCTTGGCGTTCTCTACCGTCGTCAGATCTCCCGGACGGATGCGGTTGTGGAGCCCCAAGAACGCCTCATCGGCGTCCTTCGCGTCATCCTTCTTGAGCGTCTGGAGGATATGCTTAATTTCTCCCTGATCTACATCCTGAAACTCACGAATGATCTCCTCGTTCGTGGCGAGACCGAAAATGCGGAGGAGTTGGGTGACCGGAGCCTTTCGCTTGCGGTCGATCTTCACACCGATGAAACCGTCGGCTTCCGTCTCGAGCTCGAGCCACGCGCCACGGTTCGGAATAACCTTCGCGCCAAATATCTTCCTCCCACGGAACACGCTCGCGGTGAAGTACACGCCCGGTGAACGCACGAGCTGAGAGATCACGACGCGCTCGACGCCATTGATGATGAATGTCCCGCGCTTCGTCATAATCGGGAAGTCTCCGAGGTACACCTCCTGCACGTTTGAGTCCTTCATCCGCTTATCGACGAGCTTGAGGTTCACGCGGAGGCTCGCCTCGTACGTAAGGTCTTTCTCCTTCGTCTGCTCTTCGGTGTACTTCGGCTCATCTAACCTGAAATCTGCGAAGCTCAGCTCGAGCTCCTTACCCGTGTGGTCTTTGATCGGCGAAATTTCGTCAAAGAGCTCGCGGAGTCCCCGCTTCAAGAACCAGGCGTACGAATCGCGCTGGAGCTCAATCAAATCTGGTTGGGCGAACTTGGGACCTTTGTACGATGAGAAAAGTTTGGTTTTCATCACGTGGTTTTATTGGTTGGTTGTGGCGGTTGGTTTAGGGAGGAATTTAGGTTTCAGGTTCTATCAGAGGTAGCGGGCTCGTTTTGCGTTGTGTTCATCAAGTGTTCTCGAGAAGAGCGTTTCTCCGGTGTCGCGTCGTGATAGGTAGTACAGGTACTGGCTCGGAACGGCGGTCACCGCGGCGCGTAGGGCAGACTGCCCTGGGCTCGCGATCGGCGTCGGGGTCCACCCGAGGCGCTGGTACGTATTGAAAGGAGAAGAAACGGCAAGGTCAGCTTTCGAAACCGTGGTCGTCGCGCACCCCTGGAAACGTCCACCGCACTTCGCGTATGTTACCGTCGAATCAACCTGGATGGGCATACCGATCTTTATCCTCCGGAGGATGATCCCCGCGATTATCCGGCGGTCTTCAAAATCTGGCACCTCTCGCTCGAGGTACGATGCGAGCGTGAGCGATTCGTACCAGTTCGGATTGGCCTCGATGATCGGCCACGCCTTCGCACGGAACGTTTCGATGAGCACCCGAGCGACGTCCTTTGCTGAAGCGTGGAGCTTGAAACGGTACGTATCGGGGAAGAGCAAACCCTCGAGTGAGGTCGCCCTGTCGAACGATGGAAAATCTGCGAGAACTTCTCCAGGTGAGAGGCGCGCGAGCGATTCTCCCGTCGCGAGGACGTTCGCGCTGACCAAGAGCGCATCGATGTCCTTCACGGTGAGCCCCTCGGGTATGGTGACTGTGATGTCATTATCTTCGCCCGCCGTCAAAATTTTCACGATCTGCGGGAGGCTCATCGTTTCCGAGAGCGTGTAGATTCCCGGTTGAAAACGCTGCGCGGTTCCCGTGAGGAACGAGTAGAGTTTGAAAACAGAAACTGAACGGATAAGGTTATCCTGTGAGAGGTGCGCCCCGATACCCCGGAAGGAATCCCCTTTCGTGATCGTGAAAGAAACCGCCCCAGAGAGGCGAGTGTTCGTACCGTCTGGGGCTGTCCCCAGGGCGGCTGGCTGGAGGCCGTAGAAGAAGTAACCAACACCAACCAAAATAAGCAAAAGAAGCCCTAACCAGCTTAGGAGGCGAAGGCTAGCCGTGCCTCTTTTTTCAGGCTGATGATTCAAGCTTTATGCTCTGCATGATACTAACAAGGAGCGCCACAGTCAATAGATTCGATCCACCGTAGCTCAGGAAGGGAAATGTGACCCCCGCGACGGGCATGAGCCCCGTCGCCGACCCCACGTTCACCACGAAGTGGGAAATGAGGAATAGGCCCACGCCGAGGGCAAAGAGCTTCGAAAAATTGTCCCGCGCGGCGATACCGATACGCACGACCCGGTACACGACGAACATGAGCGCGGCGATTACGAACGAACCGCCGACTATCCCCCACTCCTCTGTGAACGCAGAGAATATAAAATCGGTTTGCGCCTCGGGTAAGAAGTGGAGCTGGGTCTGCGTGCCACCCTGAAACCCCTTCCCGAACACCCCAGCCGAACCGATCGCAATCTTCGATTGAATCACGTTGTAGTTTATCCCCAGAGGATCGTTCCCCGGCGAGGCAAACCCGATGATTCGATCCTTCTGGTACGGCTTCAGGAACGAAACCCAGAGCACTCCCGCGAGGAGGATGCCTATCCCGATACCCGCCCCGAGACGCTTCACATTGATTCCCCCGAAGAGGAGGTAGCCGAACCAGATGGATCCCAGGATGAACGTTCCCCCGAAATCGGGGAACGTCGCGACGAGGGCGATGGGAACCGCTAGGTACGCGAAAGATCCCAGGATGTGCTTCAGGCGCCACGCATCGACGTGGTGGCGTGAAAAGAAGTACGAGAACACGATGATGAGCGCGAACTTTGCGAGCTCAGAAGGTTCGAACTGGAACCCACCGATCACAATCCAGCTCTTCGTTCCGCGCACGGTACCCGGCAGCACGTGCGCGAGCGCCAAGAGGGTAACGGAAAAACCGTAGACGCCGTACCGGAACCAAGCCTGCGAGAGCAGGGTCCTCCAGTTGAGGAGCGAGCCGAAGATTATGAGTGCGAACGCCACAACGTACCACGTGACCTGGCGGGAGAACTGTTCGGGACTCGAGGCTCCGAGCGCCAAGAGGCTCGCGAGCGCGAGGCAAGCCAGCGCTCCTACGAGCGCCCAATCGAGCCTGAGTACCCGTTGGAACATAGAGCTAGTATACAAACACTTCCGTTTTTCCCAAATCGATACGGTCTAAAAACTCTCCCCCCTTCGGGAAGAACACCCTGAACGCTCTCGATTCGAGCCCCCCAAGGTTTTCAGAAACCGTCTCTGCTGCAAAGATCGGCGCGCCGAGGCTATCCTTCACGATCGCGATAACCCGAGCCCCACTACCCGGGAGCGGTGATTCGTTCCTGATTGTTCCAGAAACCGAGAGCGCACCATTCTTGAGGTCGGTAACCGGAGACCCAACGAGGGTGACACGAGCGCTCCCATCTCTCGCCGGCATGGGTACCCAGGTAGGCTTCGAAATGACGAGCTCAACCCTACCCACGAGCATCCGGTTCGTCTTGAACCCGATCGCGTACACGTAGTGGTCATCACCCGGACCGAGATCATCGGTACCACCCACCCGCTCGGCAACCGTGCCGTCCGTACCGTAAACGACGAACTCGTACCCAATCCCGAGTGAACCGTACCCGGCGTTCGGGTTTGTGAGCCTCCCCAACGCAACCGTTTCACTACCCGAACTGAACGTTCCGACAACGGTAGCGCGGATCGCTTCGAGCCTTGCTACCGCGCACGAAATGCACGACCCACCGCAATCGATTCCCGTTTCTGTTTGGTTCTGCTTACCGTCAGAGCACGAGGGCGCCGGGGTAACCACCGAGCGGAAAATTAAGAGGGACGCACCGAGCGCCAAAGCTAGGTATGCACCGCCGTAGATAATTTTTTTACCGGTTCTCTTCATAACGGTTAGATACCGACTTTCGGATCAGTTTGAGCTTTGTCGGGTTCAGGCTCGCCCCACCGATGAGAAACCCAGAGGCGGTTGGAACATTTCCGAGAGCTCCCGCATTCTCTGGTAAGACAGAACCCCCGTAGAGGGTTCTCAACGTGACCTGCGGAAGGGTTCGAGCAACCACCTCAGAAACCGAGCGGAGTACCTCTCCTACCCGAGCGGGATCTTCTGCACGACCCGAACCGATCGCCCAGATAGGTTCGTACGCGACGAAGAGCTCAGCACGAGAGCGGAAGAGCTTCGCGGTGCCCGCGAGGCTCGCGGTGAGCTCGGCGCCGATAAACTTACGTATTGCGGCCAGTCCACCGCGGTGCACAGACTTCGGTTCGCCGACACAGAGGATGACCTTGAGCTTCGCTTCGAGTGCTGATCTCACCTTCTTACTCACCACCGCATCAGTGTCCCCCAAGAGACGCCGTTCGGAGTGACCGATAATCACGCACGAAACCCCCACGCTCGTGAGCATCTTTCCCGAAACAGAGCCTGTGCCCCCAACCGAAGAAACGTCTTGAGATCCGAGCTCTGACAGCCTGATCTCCGCGGCGACCCGATCGAGGAACGGAGCTGGAGGAACGATGATGTCCGCAATCCCATCTGAGGCGTGCGCGAGACGACCCGCCTCGTGAACAGACGTCGGGTTGGCTTTCCAGTTAGCGATAATGGTGAATGAATTTTTCATTGGTGCGTGGCCTCCTACGAGCGGAGGCGTTCGTAAATTTCCTGTTCAGCCTCTTCCCGCTTACGACCGTACGACAAACTCGACAGGTCCCTGATGAAATCCGCAGACGAAACATCCGAACGTTCCGGGAGTGGGACCGAGAGCGTGAACGCTGGGGCAACCTGCCCACCGACCATGAGGCGTGCGTGCGCGTTCAGGTTATCGATCGATGCGAGCTCGCGCGCACTGAACACCGGCTCGAACTGCCGTGCGAGGGGTTCAGCGTCGTTCGGCCCAACCCTGAACGCTACCATCGAACCGACGTTCCCGAAGACCGCCTCACGGATTTCGTCTCCCAACTGGGCTATGAACTGGTGCGCAACGGTGAGGCATAGGCGGTACTTCCGCGCCTCGGAGAGGATTGTCGAGATGGACGGCGTCGTGAAGTTCTGAAACTCGTCGACGTAGAGGTAGAAGTCGGTCCGCTTATCCATCGGAATGTCGGCACGCGAGAACGCCGCCAAGGTCAGCTTCCCGATTGTGATCATACCGAGGAGCGACGCGTTGATGTCTCCAATCTTCCCCTTCGAGAGGTTCACGAGGAGTATCTTCTTCCCGTCGATGATAGACCGGAAGTTTATCGTGCTCTTCGATTGCGCGATGATCGGGCGAACGTAGTCGTTCGAAATGAACGTGCTGAACTTCGAGGTGATGTACGGAACCATGTTCGCAAGGGACGCTTCCCCGCCGGCCTTCTCTGCCTCTTTCTCCCAGAAGTTCTTCACGATCACATTACGGCACACCGCGAGGAGCTTCTTGCGGAACGCACTGTCGGCGAGCACACGGGGCACCTCGGTCAACGTGAACCCGTTCGCGGGATCATCCATGAGGAGCAGGAGAGCGTTCCTCATGTACTGCTCGAACATCGGACCTCCGGTCGCCTTCAGGTCGTAGAGCGTATTAAAAATGGAGAGGAGCTCGTTGATGATGAACGTCTTCTGCTCGGGGAACGCGGGGTCGTACTCGAGCATGTTTATCCCCACCGGACGCGAGAGGTCTGATGGGTCGAAGATGATGACATCCTGCGCCCTGCTCCGCGGAATCCTCGCGAGGACATCGGTGAAGAGGTCCCCGTTCGGATCGATGACGCACGTACCGTTCTTCGCCTCGATGTCCTGCGAGGAGAGACGGTTCAAGAGCACCGATTTTCCGGTGCCGGTCTGACCGATAACGTACAGGTGCCGGCGACGGTCCTCAACCTGCATCCGGACCTGCCTCACCTCTCCGCGGTACCTGCTCTCTCCCAAGATGATTCCCTCACGCGGGAGGTTTGCCGGTGGAGGGGTTTCACGGAACGAGGCGTAGTGGACTTTCGGAGTTTCGGTGAACGGAGTTGGGAAGTGGAAGATGCTCGCGAGCTCCTCGGCATTCAGAACCATCGAATCCCCCTCGCGGAACTCTCTGAACGAGAATGCAGAGAGAAGGTCGCCCGCACGTCGTGGAGCAACCGTCCGAAACTCGTTTCGGTTCGGCGACTCGAACTGAGAGAACCCCGCGGTGAGCGAATCGAGTATCGCGTTCGCCTGAAATTCACTCGGAGCGGACGAAACGACGCGCACGTTCACCTCGAAGAACTGTTTCGATAGCTTCCGCTCGAGCGAGGCTACGAGCTCTGCGTCAACCGTCTTCGGTTCATTTTTAGCCTCACCTTTTTTCGAACCCGCAAAGTTCGCTACGTCTCCCAGAACCTCAGAGAACACTGACTTGCCTACCGCCGATTTGAGGGAGGTTCCGTTCCGTACCTGCTTTAAAATATCCTTCACCTTGCCCTGGAGCCCGCGCGAGGCTGGGCGGATAATCACCTGTATCGCGCCGCCCTCTCCAACCTCACCAATCCTCGCGAGGCCACCGAGTATCGAAGCGAACGGGTCGGATTCCGACTCAACGTACGTGCGCACCGGCACCCCGAAGAAACCCTGCTGGCGAACCGTGGCGACCGCGAACGCTCCCGTGTAGTTAAACACGTTGTAGTCCTCCGCCGGGCTCACGTTCGCGTCTCCCCACACCGCACGAACCTGCTTAGCGAACGAATCAGCGGCTCCAGCTGGAACAGACGCGTAGAAGCAAATTTCTTCACCGATGTGGGATACAGCCGCCTCGAGGGTGATCGGTTTTTTGAACGCAGCGAGCGAGGTCACGAAGTGTTCGAACCGTCCGAGCTCTTGCTTCAGCTCTTTCCCCTCCCGCTCTTCCCGCGGGAGCTTCACGATGAACAGCTTCGTGTCGAGTGATCCCAAGATTCGCTTCTTGATGTTTGCCCGAAACACAAAGTACCCACCGACACCGACTATTGTGGTGAACGAGAGCACGAGGAAAGTTGCGAGGAGTGGCATGCTTATATGAGTCCGCGGCTCTTGAGTTCCGGCATAATCCGATCGATGAGCGCATCGTGGAACGCATCCTGAACGAACGGTGGAAGGTTCCGCGACTTCTCTACCGCTTCGGGAATCCTCGACTCGAACGCGATTAAGACGAGGCGTTCAACCTCTCCCCGCGCCGCGGGATCTGCAGAAGAATTCGAGAGGTAACCGGGAAGGTTGGACT
>JAYSOF010000021.1:0-8577 GCA_043723165.1 bacterium | reverse complement strand
TTCCCGTTTCGGCTACAACCACCTCGCGCGTCGAGGTAAAGGCTTCCGGTAAGCTCACCGTCGTGAACGCGTACGGAACCTCACCGCAGGTGCTCGTCGCGACGACGAGGTTCACGTCTCCCGAGGGCAAGGTATTCCGCCTCGTGAACAAGGTATCGGTACCCGGAGCTTCGAAGAGCGGGAGCTCCACCGTACCGGCGAGCATCGAGGTTTCGGTCGTCGCAGACCAGGCGGGGGAATCGTACAACGTGCCGACATCGAAGGGTTGGAAAATTCCGGGGTTTTCGGGCACCCCACGGTACGAAAAGATTTACGCTGAATCTCAGTCAGAGATGACCGGAGGGTTCATCGGAGAGCGTGCGGTGGCGGGCGCCCCAGACCTCGAGCGGGGGAAGGGTCAGCTCAAAGAAATTTTGAACGGGTCTGCAGAGAGCGAGCTCGCGGTGCTCATGAAAGATTCGTTCAAGCTGTTCCCCGAGGCAAAGTCGTTCACGCTCGGCGCGGTAGATGTGAGGCCAGACCCATCGGACAAGAACTCCTTTAGGCTCTTCGGAGACGGTGTGCTTCGCGCGGTCACCTTCGACGAGCAGGAGCTCGTGGGTGCCATCTCACTTCACCTGAAGCCGAACGGTGGGGTGAACCTAGTCCTCGCAACCTCCTCGATCTCGTACGGGAAACCGACGGTCGACCTCTCGCGGGGGACCGTATCGGTAACCGCCACGGGAACGGTGACCTTCCGGGAGTCTTTTGATACCGAAGCGTTCCGCACGAAGGTGCTCGGCCTCCGCGAGGATAACCTCCGGAAAGCGGTTTCAGCAATCCCCGGGGTCGAACGGGCCTCGGTTGCGCTCGACCCATTCTGGGTGACCTCGGTGCCCGAGAATGCCGGGCGCGTGACGGTTACCGTCGAGTAGGGTTGACTTTAAAACGGGGCGACCTTATAATCCGCAGTGCTACGTTTTTTCAATGCAATCAGACCAGCAATTCCGACTTCTTGAGGGTCGGGTCCACGAGGCGTTACCCGGATTGTCATTTCGGGTCGTCCTCGATGAGGGTGCGCACGAGGTGCTCGCCCGTCTCGCAGGGAAGCTCAAGCTTCACCGAATTCGCGTCATACCAGGTGATCGAGTCGTGGTAGAAATGACACCGTACGACGATCGGCGGGGGAGGATTGTCCGTCGGTTGTAGGCTCTCTTACCCCAAAAAACCCAAAACCATGAAGGTACGAGCATCAGTGAAGAAAATTTGCATGAAGTGCAAGACCGTCCGGAGAAAGGGGAGAGTTTACGTCATCTGCTCGAACAAGAAGCATAAACAGCGCCAAGGATAACCACACACCATGAGACTCGTCGGCATCAACATTCCAGATGAGAAGCGGATAGACGTATCCCTCGGGTACGTGTACGGACTCGGGCGCTCGCTCGCGATCAAGATCCTCGCCGAGACGAAGATCGACCCCTCGAAGCGTGCGAAGACGCTCACCCCTGAAGAGGTGAACAAGATTCAGACGTACGTCGAGAAGCACTTCAAGGTTGAGGGAGAGCTCCGCCAGGTGGTGAAGCAGAACATCAACCGATTGAAGGATATCAAGTCGTACCGCGGAAGCCGGCACGCCCGTCGTCTCCCCGTGCGCGGTCAGCGCACGAAGACGAACTCTCGCACGGTCCGCGGGAACGTCAGGAAGACCGCAGGGAGCGGTAAGCGTAAGGTTGAACTCAAATAACCATGGGAAAAAAGAAAGTCATGAAGCAGACGGAGGGACAGGCGATAAAGGAATCGGAAGCGGTTTCTGTGGGGGTCGCTGAGAAGGGTAAGGCCTCTGTATCCCGCCAGCGCATCGAGCAAGGTCGCGTCTACATCCAGGCGTCGTTCAATAACACGATCGTCACGGTAACCGACGCGAAGGGGAACGTCATCACGTGGATGTCTGCCGGTTCGATCGGTTTCTCGGGTCCGAAGAAAGCGACCCCGTTCGCCGCTTCTAAGATCATCGAGGCGCTCGCCGAGAAGGTTAAGAAGTCTGGACCTTCGATCGTCGACGTGTACATCCGTGGCATCGGGAAGGGGCGCGACTCTGCGGTACGCACGCTCGCTGCGAAGGGTTTCACGGTCAACTCGATCAAGGATGCAACCCCAATCCCGCACAACGGTCCGAAGCCGAAGAAGGTGCGTAGAATTTAATACAAACCCATGCGAGCTACCATAAAAGAGAAGCGTGAGCGATCACTCGGGACCAAACTGTTCCTGAAGGCTGACCGCTCGTTCAGCGATAAGTCAGCGACCGTACGCAAGCCGTACAAGGCTGGTCAGCACGGTCAGAAGCGATCGCGCGGTCCGTCCGCGTTCGGCCGTCAGCTACAGGAGAAGCAGAAAATCCAGTTCTCGTTCGGCCTCACGAATAAGCAGATGGCCGCGATCTTCGCCGGACCGAACGGCAAGGTTATTGAAGCTCTCTTCCACCGGCTTGACTACGTCACCTTCCTCCTCGGATTTGCGAAGTCTGTTCGCATCGCCCGCCAGCTCGTGTCCCACGGCCACATCACCGTTAACGGACGGAAGGTTACCATCTCGAGCGCCCGCGTCGGTCTCAAGGACATCGTATCAATCCGCAAAGAATCTCGGGAGTCGAAGCTCTTCGCCGAGCTACCCGAGCGGCTCAAGAACCACAAGGCCCCGTCGTGGCTCGACCTGAACGCAGAGGCGTTCTCCGGAACGTGCACCGCGAAGGTCAACCCCGAGGAGACGCAGTTCCCGTTCGATATCGCCCTAGTCGGTCAATACTACTCACGCTAACCAAATATGAAATACTCACACCTGAGTGAAACGGTAAGCATCAAAAAGGTCTCTGAAAATGGAACGGTAGGAATCTTCAGCATCGAAGGTCTCTATACCGGGTATGGTGTCACGGTCGGAAACTCGCTCCGCCGTGCGCTCCTCTCGTCGCTCCCCGGCGCAGCGATCACGCAGGTCTCCGTGAAGGGAGTCGATCACGAGTTCTCCACGGTTCCCGGTATGGTTGAGGACGTCGTTGAGTTTTGCCTGAACCTCAAGAAGGTTCGTTTCCACTTCTACGCTGATGATCCGCAAGTCATAACCCTCAAGGTGAAGGGTGACCGTGAGGTTACCGCCGCAGATATCGAATCGACGACGCTCGTTCGCGTCGTGAACCCGGAGCTCCACCTCGCAACGCTCTCGAAGAAGGGCGCTGAGCTCGACATGGAGATCACCGTCGAGAAGGGTCTCGGGTACGTGCCGTCAGAGGCGCGCCGCCTCGAGAGGCTCCCGGTTGGTACCGTTGTCCTCGATGCGATCTTCTCTCCGGTCGTCCGCGTCGCGTTCTCTGTTGAGAACATGCGCGTCGGTGACCGAACTGATTTCAACAAGGTAACCCTCGAGCTCGAGACGGACGGAACGATCAGCCCGTCTGAGGCGTTCCACAAGGCCGGCAACATTCTCCGCGACCACTTCGAAAAGATTTCTGAGATTGAGGTAGTGAAGATTGAGTCTGCCCCGGAGGGTAAGAAAAAAAAGAAGTAACGAACATATGCGTCACCTCGTAAAGGGAAGAAAATTTGGACTGAAGGCTGGACCGCGGAGAGCGTTCTTGAGGAACCTCGCCGGCCAGCTCATTCAGCATGAGGAAATTCTCACGACCGAGGCGCGCGCCAAGGAGCTCCGCGGTATCGTCGAGAAGCTCATCACGCACGGGAAGAAGCAGACCGTCGCCGCGCTACGCACCCTCTCGAGTAAGCTCCCGAAGGCGGCCGCGTACAAGGTCTACCACGACCTCGCACCGCGCTACGTAGATCGGAAGGGCGGGTACACGAGGGTGGTAAAGGAATCGAAGATGCGCGTCCACGACGCGGCGAAGATGGCGAGAATCAAGCTCGTATAAATGAAAACCATGGACCACGTTATTGACGCAAAACAGAAACACCTCGGACGCCTCGCTTCTCAAGTAGCCGGAATCCTCCAGGGGAAGAACACCCCAGCCTATAATCCTCGCCTCGAGGGAGAGGGTCGTGTGGTTGTGAAGAACGCCGCGCAGATAGAGCTGACCGGAAAGAAGGTTGAGCAGAAGCGCTACTACAAGCACACGGGACCCTTGGGGCACCTCAAGGAGCGCAAGTTTAAAGACGTGGTCGCAAAGAACCCCGGGTGGGTTATCCGCCGGGCGGTCATGATGATGCTCCCGAAGAACAAGCTCCAGGCTAAGCGCATGAAACGGCTCATCATCGAACAGTAACCAACATGACACCAGTAAAGACAACCACGAAGGCTCCGGGGAAGGTCACAGTGAAGAAAGACCGCTACGTAGAGGCGATCGGTCGCCGGAAGACGTCGATCGCGCGCGTGCGCGTAACGCCCCGTGCGAGCGGGAAGGGGATAGAGGTTACCGTGAACGACAAGAAGTTCGAGGTATACTTCACGCTCCCAAAACACCGTGCCCTCGTGACCGCCCCGTTCGATGCGCTCTCAATCTCGGGTTACGAGGTGAGCGTTAAGGCAGACGGCGGTGGGGTGAACGGGCAGGCAGAGGCAACCCGCTTGGGTATCGCCCGTGCGCTCATCATCCTCGATGTGTCTTGGCGTCCCCGGCTCAAGGTCCTCGGCTTCCTGAAGCGCGACCCGCGCGCCGTGGAGCGCAAGCACCCCGGTCTCCGCAAAGCTCGCCGACCTCAGCAGTGGAGAAAGCGTTAGAAAAAATACCCTTCCAAGAACGGAGGGGTATTTTTTTGCGCTTCCCCTGAGCGGTGTTGGTGGGGTACCCCTACTTCAGGTCTATCCGTTCGAAGGTACCGTCTGTCGTGAGAACGTAAACCGAATCGTCGCCGTACCGGTACGAGAACGAGGAGACGTTCCTCGCGATGCGTGCCGTGTTGAGCGGTAGCTCCTCGTCGATTTCGAGTGTGGAGAGCTCGCTGCCCCTCTGGATGAGCAGGTGCTGGGGGTCGAGCCATGATAGGTTCGTTACGGGTTCGCCCTCGTTGAGCGCGAGGATCGTCTTAGCGCCAGCCTTCTTCTGTAGGTCGGTGTGCCACTCGTCGAGGTAGCGGACGGTGACGGTTCTCTCTGAAGAGAGGGCAAACCTCCGCTCTTCGGGAGAGAACGCGTACGCGCCAGCCGGTTCGGCGAAGAGTTCGGTGGTGCTCGCCGTGAGGTTGTAGACCGCTACGTTCCCCTTCTCTCTGATTGCTACGTACCCACCGGAAGGAGACGGTGAGAGGGTTCCCCGTGCAGTTTTGATTGGGTAGTGGTTTACCGAACCGAACACGAGGTTCAGAGAAGAGAGCGTCGATCCGTCAGACGCGAACACGCCCCCGTTGCTCACCGCGAGCGCACGGATGGGCTTCGGGAGGGTTAGCATCTGCTCGGCGCTCCCGCGCTTCACGTCGAGGGAGAAGACCGTGCGCCCCGAGGCGAGGATGATGCGCTGTGGGCTGAACGGGTGGGGGAGCACGAACGATGGCGTGAATCCGAGGTCGGCGAAGAGTCCGGTGAGGTCTGTCGGATCAGAGTTTGTCGCGCGCGTATCGACGAACACGAGCGAGTGGTTTTTCTTTGCTGCTACAAACGTCGGAGAGCGGGAGTCGATGGATCCGAACGACGTTCCGGGGAGCCTCGTTCCGTCTGCGAGCTCGAGCGTGCCCGAGGCGGTCCTGAACACAAACCCGTCTGGGACTACCTGCACCTCGCGGACCGTGGTAGACGAGAGTACGGTGCGCACGGGCGTCGCTGGGAACAGGTGGATGAAGTTCCGCGCGGTGACGTTACCCGGAGAAACGGTGAGAACTTTTTCCCAGCTCGTGAACCCGTCCTTCGCGACGAGGAGGTGGTACTGCCCGCCAGAGAGTTCGGTAACGAGGGTTCCGGTGTTGAAGAGGCTCGAGCCGACCCGGTAGTGTTCGCCGTTCACAAAGAGCGATGGGTTCGAGGGGGTGATGTTTAAGAATATTCCGCCGGTGGGAGAGATGGATCCGCCCGTGAAGACGAGCCCCTTCATGATGAGGAAGAGGTAGGTTCCGAGGATGATGAACGTGAGGACGGTTCCGTAGAAGAATGCTCTCCGGTAGGGTAGTGTCACAGTCTTAAGTTTGCTCGCCCGGGCGCCTTTCCGCAAGCCGGAATGGGACGGGTTGACATCTATTCTTTCCTACCTATAATGGTACACGCTGTCCCTGAAGCCGGCTTCTGCCTCTTCAGCGGGCGCGTTCGTTGAGAATTGAAAACTTTTTCGTTGTCCCAATTGTTTATTTCTAGTAGTTACTAACCGGAAGATGGCGTTCGCGCGATCCGCCGGTTAGCCACTACTTTTTTAGAGGATTTGATCCTGGTCCAGGATGAACGCTGGCGATGTGGATAAGGCATGCAAGTCGAGCGGACGTTTATGCGATTACATCAAGTAAACGTTAGCGGCAAACGAGTTAGTAATACCTTGGTACGTACTCCGAAGACGGGCACAACTCCGCGAAAGCGGAGCTAATTCCCGATAGTCCCGCAAGGGTAAAGGCAGCAATGCGCTTCGGAAGCGGCCTAGGTCCTATCAGCTAGTTGGTGAGGTAATGGCTCACCAAGGCTACGACGGGTAGGGGGGCTGAGAGGCTGATCCCCAACGAGGAAACTGAGACACGGTTCCTACACCTACGGGTGGCAGCAGTCGAGAATATTCGACAATGGGCGAAAGCCTGATCGAGCGACATCGCGTGCAGGATGAAGGTCTTAGGACTGTAAACTGCTTTTCCGCGGGAATAAGCACAGACGCGTGCGTCTGTGTTGAATGTACCGCGGGAATAAGTGGCTGCAAACTTCGTGCCAGCAGCCGCGGTAATACGAAGGCCACAAGCGTTATCCGGATTTATTGGGCGTAAAGGGTGCGTAGGAGGCGCGGTAAGTTTCTAGTTAAATCTCAGGGCTCAACCCTGAGGCTGCTAGGAATACTGCCATGCTCGAGGACGTTAGAGGCAGATGGAACACACGGTGTAGGGGTGAAATCCGTTGATATCGTGTGGAACACCAAAGGCGAAGGCATTCTGCTGGGACGTTCCTGACTCTGAGGCACGAAAGCGTGGGGAGCAAAAAGGATTAGATACCCTTGTAGTCCACGCCCTAAACGATGTTCACTAGCTGTTTCGAGTATCGACCCTCGGAGTGGCGTAGCTAACGCGTTAAGTGAACCGCCTGGGAAGTACGGCCGCAAGGCTAAAACTCAAAGGAATAGACGGGGACTCGCACAAGTGGTGGAGTATGTGGTTTAATTCGACGGTAAACGAGAAACCTCACCAGGGCTTGAAATGCTTTCGAAGACACGCCGAAAGGTGTGTCGTCTCACAAGGACGGAAGCACAGGTGCTGCATGGTTGCCGTCAGCATGTGCCGTGAGGCGCTCCCTTCAATGGGGTAACATGCGCAACCCCTGCCTTGAGTTACATGTGTCTCAAGGGACTGCCGTGGTATACACGGAGGAAGGCGGGGACGACGTCAAATCAGCATGGCCCTCTGATGCCCTGGGCTACACACATACTACAATGGTCGGGAACAGCGGGCTGCCAAACCGTAAGGTGGAGCTAATCCCTGAAAACCGACCCCAGTTCAGATTGCGGGCTGAAACTCGCCCGCATGAAGCCGGAATCACTAGTAATCGCGGATCAGCAGGCCGCGGTGAATACGTTCTCGAGTCCTGTACTCACCGCCCGTCAAGTCAGGAGAGCTGGGCTTACCTAAAGTCTGCCGTTCGGTGGATAAGGGTAAACTCGGTGATACGGACTAAGTCGTAACAAGGCACGGGTAGCGGAAGCTGCTCGTGGATCAATTACATTTGTCGTATTTGCTTTTGAGTAAATAAAAAAGACGCTATCCTACCGATTCGGTAAGGGTGGTGCAGGTGTTAGTCGATAAGCCTTCACGTCTCGACTAGTTGGGGCAATAAAAAAGTTTTCAATTCACAGTCTAACTCTCAGGAGAGCTCCCGTTTACGGGGGTTTTCTGTTTTCGTGCGATAGACGGAACGTGTAGGACGCGGTACAATTCACCTACGATATGGAGAAAAAGACAGTGCTGCTCGTAGAAGATGAACCGCTCTTGGGTAACCTCTTGAAGCAACGGCTCGAGAAGGAGGGGATCACCGTGCTCCTGAACCGGGACGGGGAGGAGGCAATCCGCACGCTCCGCGAGGTGAAGCCGGACCTCATCCTCTTAGACCTCATCCTCCCGAAGATATCTGGTTTCCAGATCATGGAAGCGCTCCAGGCGGACGCGACGCTCGAACGGGCGCCGATCATCGTCGTTTCGAACCTCGGTCAGGATACCGACATCGCGAAGGGGCAGTCGCTCGGAGCCGTTGAGTACTTCGTGAAGGCAAAGATGTCCCTCGAGGATCTCGTGGAGAACATCAAGAAAACGCTCGGGGGTGGTGGTCTTGCGAGCTGAGTGTGCTATGCTACTCTAAAGGTAAAATAAACCAAAGAAAATATAAGTCTATTTTAATCATGTTTCCGACTCAAAATAAGAAAAAGGGTTTCACCCTCGTCGAGCTCCTCGTCGTCATCGCAATCCTGGCTGTCCTCGCAACCGCTGTGGT
>JAYSOF010000020.1:0-3220 GCA_043723165.1 bacterium | reverse complement strand
GTGAACCGGTCTTCTACCTTGAACCAGTTCTGAAACCTCAGGTTACGTTCCGAAATGCCGGTCTCCTCCCACACCTCTCGGAGGGCAGCCTGGAAGTTGCGCTCTCCTTCCGCGAGCTTCCCCTTCGGGAAGTTCCAGTAGTCTCCCCCGTTGTAGAGCAGGAGAAACTTCGGCCCCTCAGACGTGAGGCGGTAGATGATGATGCCAGCAGAAACCTCTCTCCCGATTGGGAGGCTCCCGACCGGAGGGGTCGGGTTACGGCGAGGTCGGGTTGGTGGGTGTTGATCGGGCATAGGTTAGGGTGTTACGGAAAAAATGAACTCTCCCCCGCTGAATGAGACGGTGAGCCGAGAACCTCGGGCGAGCTCGCGACGGAGGATCTTCGTGGCGAGTGGCGCCTTCACGTACTCTGAGATTGCCTCACGGAGAGGCCGGGCTCCGAAAACAGGACTGTACCCGATACGGGCGATTTCGGCAACCGCGAGCGGATCGAACGAGAGCACGATGCCCTGCGATTCAGCGAGTGCGCTCGCCACATCCTTGAGCAAGAAGCTGGCGACGGTTCGGATTTCGAGTTCGGTGAGGCTCCGAAAAACGGTGACTTGAGAGAAGCGGTTCACGAGCTCAGGCTTGAAGTACTCAGTGAGCTTCTTTTTGAGGTTCGTCGCAATCTCGTCTGCCTTACGACCCGCCTCAATCTCGGACTTGATGTACTCCGAGTGCGCGTTAGACGTTGCGATGATGATTGTGTTCTCAAACGAAACGGTGCGACCGAGACCGTCGGTGAGCCGTCCGTCATCGAACACCTGGAGGAACAGGTTAAGGATGTCCGGGTGTGCTTTTTCAAACTCATCGAGGAGCACGAGGCTGAACGGTTTTTCGAGCACCGCGTCGGTGAGCGATCCGGTACGTTCTCCGTCGGGCGTACCGATGAGCCTGAGCACGCTCGCCTTATCCTGGTACTCAGACATATCGAAGCGTTCCATTGCATCGCGGGAACCGAACTGAACCTCGGCGAGAATTTTTGCGAGCTCTGTCTTACCAACGCCAGTCGGGCCGACGAATAGGAAGGTGGCAATCGGTCCGCCGCGGCGCGAAAGCCCGCTCCGGTACTCGCGGAGAGCCTGAGCCACAGCGCGAACGGCGGGCTCCTGGTTCACGAGCTTCTTGTGGATGGTATCCTCGAGGTTCAAGAGGCGCTCTGCTTCCCTGTCTCCCGCAAGCTCTATCGGAACATCCGTCTGGGTTTCCGCAACAGCAGCAATCGTGCGCTCATCGACGACGCGCGGTTTCACGAGTGCGGCCTTCGCACAAGCTTGCTTCATGAGATCGACGGCGCTCCCCGGCAAGAGCTTGCGGGGAAAGTAGCGGTGGGCAATCTGTACAGCCCGCTTGATTGCGGGGAACGTGATAGAAACCCTGAACTGCTGCTCGAGGAGCACACTCATGTACACGAGGAACCGTGAAGCCTCAGCTTCGGTGATTTCACCTACGGGAACAACCTGGAACTGCTCGGTGAAATCGGTCCTCGGTTCAACGAACCGCTTGAACTCTTGCGGGTACGTCTCGCCAATCATCGGGATCGCCTCAGACTTAACAATGGGCAGGATCCCGTCGATCGCGTTCATCATCCCCTTCTCTTTGGCCGTCCGGAACAGGTCGTGGATGTTCGGAACGTACAGCACGATGTTTTGTGCGAGGAGCACCTCACGGACGATTTCCTGTACCCGCCCGGCAATCACCTCAGGCGTCGCGTCCGCTATGAGCCGAGAAACATCGAGGGCGATGAGGCGCTTATCGAAGAGGACTGGCGGAACTTCATCTTTTATCATCTGGAACGCGAGGTGTGTAATCATCGTAGACTTCCCCGCGCCCGGCTCTCCTACCAAGAGCGCGTTCGGCTTACCCGGACGGGAGACGACCTCGAGGAGAGACTGGAACTCACGCTCGTGCCCAACCAAGAAACCAATGCGCTCAGACCGCGCGAGATCGGTGAGGTCGGTACCGTACGTATCGAGGGTCGGGGTCGGGCGGGATGTCCAAGAACGGTTAACCGTGCGGTGACGTGGCGAACGGGGTCGGTGTGCAAAACCTCCGAGGACCGCCGGAATTCCGCTAACCCGAGAGAGCGACTTGCGCCACCTGCTGAAGATGATTGCTTCTTGGAGATCGGCGACCGAAACGTTGATTGAACGGAACAGCTGGAGGATTACCGGACTGTTCGATGCGGCGAGCGCTGCGAAAAGATTCCGAGGCTCAACGTAACGCTCACCTGAAACACGCGCAGATTCGAACGCAGAGGCGATGAACGCCTGGGCTACCTCGAGGAGAGCCGCCCGATCAGGCTTCGGCACCACCTCTCCGGGTTTGTTAATTTTTTTGAACTGATCAATGACTGCCTTTGGGTCGAGGCCGAGGCGCGTGAGAGATTTCCGAACATCACGCTCGTCTTGCAAAACGGTGAAGAGGGCCGCGGGAAAATCTCCCGGGTTAGAAGCTGACCGGTACGCTCTGTCGATATCACGGTAGGCCCGAGGTGTGAGAGCGCTCGCGACGTTCCCCCCGGCGAGAGCCACCTGCGAAATGCTCCGATCTCCCAAACCGATACGAGAAACACGATCGATGAAAAAGAGGGAGAGAAAGAGGGAGAACCACTCGAGCGACGGGTACCCAGACCTCGCGAAGGCAAAGATCGCGAACCCGAGGAAGAGGTACGAAGAGAAGCTCACTACGTGTGAAACAGCGTACCCGAAACGGGACATGCGGAGGCGTGGTTCGTGGACGTGTGTGTTCATGGGTTAGGATGAAAACATTCTGAAGAGGAGGTATGGGGGCACCGCGACCCATGCGAGGTATATTACGAGGTAGATGGTGGCAACGAACGCGTAGGTTACGATACCGAACGCGAGCCGAATGGAACGGAAGATGAAACCGAACACGTACCCGATGACAGAGTAGTCGCCATAAAGGGGTTGGAACAGGAACCGCGCCGTTACCTTGAGGGCGATAACACGATCGAACCGCTCGAAGCGGTTAACCATACTAGATGAGAAGGCGCGCGAACCGGAAATGTACCAACGTCTAAAAAAATCTGCTATCCGGTACCAGAAGCGCCCCGCTAGGTATGCTCCGGTCGCCATTAGGTACAAGTATAACCCGGGAGCAACGAACACACCACAACGGAGTTGTGTACGAACGGTGAGAGTTCATGAGCTCGCCT
>JAYSOF010000019.1:0-20411 GCA_043723165.1 bacterium | reverse complement strand
GGCAGCCTTCACCTTCCTCCGCGCAGACGGAGACCCAGACAAGGTTGAGACCGCAAAGAAGATGGTGCTCTACGGTGTGATTGCTGCCTGCGTTGCGCTCCTCGCGACCGGTATCAAATCGATTGCCGTGAGCCTCCTCTCGGCGAGCTAACCTCTACGCGGCTACGAAAAATCCCCTCCGATGATTTGGAGGGGATTCCTTTATTCTTTAACCGCGAGCTCAGCTGAACGTGAACGTCACGTGACCACCCCTGATACGCACGCGGGTTGTCACATCCCTGAGGCTCAGACCAGGCACGAGAGTTACCGGCTCCTTACCAGAGAACTGAACATCGCCAGATCCTTCCCACACGAATTGCCGGTTGGTTGGTAGTTCGTACCAATTACTCCACCCGTCGTCCGTGGCGGTAATATCTACCGTCGGAGCTCCCGAGTACTTAACCGGGCCGTCCAAAACTGCGGACGTTTTCGGAGAAGCCCCCGAAGACGTGACCCAGCTCTTTGCGGCTGATACCCTAGACACAACCTCACCACCGTACGCTTGGATCAAGCCTACCGCGATGATGAAGTTGAACGCGTAGATTGCCACCTTCTGGAGCGGTTTTGATTCTGCTACCTGGAGGAGCACCGCCGCGATGAGCGACAGCATGAGCGCCAGTATCCACGGTGTTTCCATCGGAACCGCGGTGAAGAGGAGCGTGAGCAAGAGCTCTCCGGCTATCGCGAAGATCGCGATGTTCACCACTCTCCGAACCTTCGGCGTGTTCGCAATGACTCCGAACGTGAACGGGCGGGCGAGACCAACGACGATGGCGCAGACCGTAACCAAGAGAACGGACGAGGATACGTAGAGCACGAGCGTCGTGCTCCCCACCGCGTTTCCGATTGCTGCCCCGACCGGCGTAACGAGGAACCATCCGAAGAATCCGAACAGGAACCAGTACAGCCACCGATCTCCGGTGTCGATGAGTACCCGGAAGATTCCCAAGATCTGGTCTAGGGTAACCGAACCGGTATCGAGCGCAGGAGCTCCCGCGTTAGCGTGGATCCCGCTGTGCTCAAGGATCATCGCAATTTGCCCTACCGCATTTCCGATACCCTGATCAGCCTGTCCGAAGAACCGAACGAGCTTCTGGTACGCGTAGTCTGGGTACAGTATCTCAATCTGCGCATCAAACTGATCGTCATCCATACGACCGAGATCGATCAGTGTGGTTTCGAACTGTGTAGGACTCGCCATGTAGAGCGAGTAGAGAACGACCGTGAGCCGGTCTTCATCTCCGGGAAGGTACCCGTACAGCAGCGACTGGCGCCACTGGTACCTGTTAATTATGTTGGTTTTCGCAACATCCTCCAAAAGACCCTGGATGATGAGGTAGATAACCTTCTTCATTGCCTCCGCTGCCTTTCGATCAGCGAACGATTTTTTCAAACTCTCCACCATCTCCTCGGCAAACTTTGGAGCTGCCGTTTTGATTCCTGAGAGGACAGAATCCACCGCAGAGAGGCCAAAAAAAGTTTTCATGAGTTCCATAATCTGATTCATACTTCCTCCTAATTTTTGTACAGGTTACAGTACGTCGATTCTCCAGAGCTCTTTGCTTGGAGCTTTACGAACACCTTGTCCGCAGACGCACCCGATACGTTAACGTTCCTGATGACCACAACGCCGTCGGTCACCTTGAGCACTCCATCCACAACACCCGTGAGTGCAACCGTGGGCGAGGTAGAGATGAACACCTCTTCATCCTTCTTCCCCGTCCGGATCGTGAGCTCGTAGAGCCCCGGAGAAGTGCGGTTCGTCTTAACGACGATCCCGACCTTAGCCGGTTCTTGCTTCGGTGTTACCGAAACGCTCTGCTGAACCATCACGTCTGGCTTTTCATTCACGGATGCCCTGATGAGCATCCACGTTACGTTTGGAGGAAACAGTATGTCAGCTGAAACAGTCTTTGTTGCTGCATCGATCGGTAGGCCGTTTTGAACAACGACTCCGTCTACGGAAAACATTGCGGTTCCATCTGTTCCGGCGAAGAATATCGCCTTCACGAAATTAGCACCCGCACTGTTTTTTTGTACCGGACTCAGGTCGAGCTTCGCGCTCGCCTTTGGTCCCTGGTTGTTAGTAGGTTTCGCCATTGCTGGCCCCCTTTCTGATGTGATTAAAATTGTTTATTTACTGGCTATATTTTAGCATATAAGATACCATTTGTCAAATAGCCCTCCGCTTGGTAGGATAGGGGAAGGAGCGAGGAACAGAGCGGTGATACGCCCCCGTGGCGGAACTGGAATACGCGCGGCGCTTAGGACGCCGTCCCGCAAGGGTTAGAGGTTCAAATCCTCTCGGGGGCACCACATACAGGAAGACACCCGAACGGGTGTCTTCCTGAAGGGAAAGTTCTACGATGCAATGGATAAACAGCTGACCGAGCGTAACAATGCGAAGGAAGACGTTCGGAGGGTTTATGACGCACTTCAGATTCAGAAGGTTAGTGGTGATGTCGCGGGAGCCAATGCCGTATACGATAAACTCTCGGATCAGGATAAGAAGCTATATCAGGACATCAAGTCTGGTGAAAAGACAAAGGCTACGAACGCACTAAAAGCAAAACTCTATCCATTGTTTGTGAAACTCCAAGAACTCAAGGCTAAGGGTCAGAAGGATTATGCTGATTCAATCTACTATGGTCTTTCAGATGAGGAACAAAGGGTTTATAGTATGCTTAAAAAGCAATTCGTAAACTATGAATGATGAACAGCACGAGATAACATTTTGGTTTTTAGTGGCACTGTTCACTCTGACGGTGTTCTCATTCGTAGACACCGCCATAACGCATGATGTTCCGTGCTGGACTGATGAAAACGCAATTTGTAGATAACATGAACCCACTATCTGACATACTAAAGAATATCCAACTTATCCCAGATGCTATCAAACAGCAGGTTTCTTCTAATTCTACCCCAGCAACTGTTCCAGCTATGTGGTCCGAGGATTTGAACGACGGAACAATTTTGTTAGCAAATAAAATTGCGAGTCGGTGACCAGACAAACTCTCCGTGACGGCGGAGAGTTTAGTCGAGGTCTAAGCCTCTCATTCGAAGATTTAAACAGTAGAGCAGGGGAGGAGTCCTACTTTTTTCTCCGACGGGAGTGGAACGCCTCGTGAACCTCTCGGAGTTCCTTGTTCGTGATGTGCGTGTACACCTGCGTCGTAGAAATGTTCGCGTGACCCAAGAGCTCCTGTACCGAACGGATGTCGGCCCCGTTGATGAGCAGGTCTGTCGCAAAACTGTGGCGGAGCTGGTGCGGGTGCACCTTCTTCGGTATACCCGCCTTCCGCGCGTAGAAGTCCACAAGGCGTTCGACGCTCCGTGGAGTGATCCGTCCGATGGTCTTTCCGCCACGTGAAATGCTCACGAAGAGCGCCTCTTCTGCGTCACCCCGTTTCTCGAGGTACGCTCTGAGCTTTTCCTTCGACCCGACCGAGAGGAACACCACGCGGAGCTTATCTCCCTTCCCGCGCACCGAGAGCTCACCGCGCTCGAGGTCGACGTACCGGTTCAACCCACACACCTCCGAAAGGCGGAGCCCCGTGGAGAAAAGTGTCTCGAGGAGCGCACGATCGCGGAGAGTGCGGAGGTCAGTCCCCGTAGGAGCAGAGAGGAGCCGTTCGAGCTCGCGGTAGTCGAGCACCTCGATGTCCCGGCGGGCAATCTTCGGGAGCTCAATCGTTTCCGGCGAGAGCACGGTGATACCACGACGCACGAGGTAGGCGAGGAAGGTTCGGAGCGCAATGACGTAGTAGCTCTGGGTTACCTTCTTTATGCCGGTCCTCGCGAGCAAAACCCTGAAATCACGCACGACGTCAGGGGTGATATCCCCCGGAGTCTTAACGCCGGTTTTCCCTATGAACGCCCGGAGGTACCGCGCATAGTTTTCGCTCGTCTTCGCTGACCGGTTTTTCTCAATTTCGAGGTACCCGAGGTAATCCGCGAGCAGTTTTTCGATTTCTGTATTCACAAACGTAGTCTACCATACCGTTTTCCGACGTATCACTAAAAATGGGCCGGGCCCTAAAAGCCTTTGACAGTAAGCTATTACTGGGGTACAATGGGCCAATCATGCTATCGAAGAAGAAAAAACAGACTGCCATTAAAGATTACGCTCGACACGACACTGACACTGGTTCGTCCGAGGTACAGATCTCCATTCTCTCTAAGCAGATCAAGGCGCTCGCCGATCACCTGAAGAAACACGCGAAAGACCACCACTCGCGCCGTGGTCTCCTCATGATGGTTGGAAAACGCCGCACGCTCCTCCAGTACCTCAAGCGAGAAGACGAGAAGTCATACGACAAGCTCGTGAAGAAGCTCGAACTCGAGGCCTAAGTTTCCGCATGCGAATTTATCCGAACCACCGCGTGGGCATCTTCGTAGATGTCCAGAATGTCTACCACTCCGCGAAGCACCTTCACCAGTCCCGCGTCAATTTTCAGGAGCTCATGAAAACGCTCACCGCCCGGCGACCACTCGTCCGGGCGTTCGCGTACGTTGTGAAGAGCGATACCGCCCTCGGCGAGGAATCATTCTTCGAGGCGCTGCGGAACGCTGGTTTCGAACTCCGCGTAAAAGACCTCCAGATTTTTTCTGATGGGGTAAAGAAGGGAGACTGGGATGTCGGGATGGCTATCGATGCGGTCCGGCTCGCCGCGTCCATCGATGTAGCAATCCTCGTCACCGGCGACGGAGACTTCGTGCCCCTCATCGAGTACCTCAAGAACCTCGGCAAGCAAGTTGAGGTCGCCGCGTTCTCGCGCACCGCGTCGGCACGCCTCAGGGAAGCCGCCGACGGGTTCACCGAAATCGAGCTGATACCCAAGGTGTTCATCCGCATCAACCCACGACGGTTGGGGACCGTTCCCGGGAGCGAACCTCCACACACCGCACCGAACAGAAACTTCCGCCGACCGAGAGACCGCCGACCACCGCAACGCTAAAACAAAAATATGATCAACAGAAAAATTTACACAACGAAACTGAACGGGACCGACCTCTCCCTCGAATTCTCTGAGCTCGCCGGACAGGCGAACGGCTCGGTCATCGGACGGTGGGGTAACACCGCCGTGCTCGCGACGGTAGTCATGGGACACGTCGATACCTCGGGCGACTACTTTCCGCTCACCGTCGATTTCGAGGAACGCTTCTACGCGGCGGGAAAAATCCTCGGCAGCCGTTTCATGCGGCGCGAGGGAAAATCTTCTGACGAGGCGATCCTCACCTCACGGCTCATCGACCGGACCGTCCGTCCGCTCTTCGATGCCCGCCTGCGGCGCGAGGTTCAGCTCACCGTCACCGTCCTCGAGTACGATGAGAAGAACAACCCGGACGTCATCGCGCTCATCGCGGCTTCAACTGCACTCGCCGTCTCGGACATCCCGTGGGGTGGACCGGTTGCCGGCGTCGAGATCGTTTCAAAGGTGGAGCGCGGGGAGCAGAGTTTCTACTCTGCGTTCTTCGCCGGTACGAAAGAGAAGGTGAATATGATTGAGCTCGAGGGGCAGGAGATTTCAGAAGCTGATGCCGAACAGATTTTTGCCGACTCCCACAGCAAGATCAGCGAGCTCATCGCGTTTCAAGAAAAGATAGTTGCCGAGCGCGGAAAACCGAAAGCGCGGGTGGCGCTCGTCTCACCATCACCCGAACTCGAAGCAGCCGTACGCGCGTTCCTCGAGCCGAGGATTCCTGGAGCAGCGTCCGGAAAGACGATTGATGAGCTGAAGCGGGAAGTGTTCACCACGTTCAAAGACGCTCAAACGGGCCCCGCGGGAACCGAAAACGAACTCGAGTACCTCTTCGAAACACAGGTTGACCAGTACGTGCACAGCGAAGCCATCGAGCACAGCCGTCGTGTAGACGGGCGGAAGCTCGACCAGGTTCGCGATCTCTACGGAGAGGTCGGCACGCTCCACAGGACACACGGCTCTGCGGTGTTCGTCCGCGGACAGACGCAGGTGCTCGCCGTCACAACCCTCGGATCTCCAGCTGACGGACAGCTCGTCGAGAGCATGGAAGGTATGACGACAAAACGGTTCATGCTCCACTACAACTTCCCGGGCTTCTCAACCGGCGAAGCGAAGCGTTCGCGCGGTCCTGGGAGGCGTGAAATCGGACACGGTAACCTCGCGTGGAAAGCTCTCGCAAACGTGCTCCCCACGAAAGAGACGTTCCCGTACACGATTCGTGTCGTAGCAGAAACGCTCTCCTCGAACGGCTCATCTTCGATGGCCACAACGTGCGGAGCGTGCCTCTCGCTCATGGATGCGGGTGTACCGATCAGGAAGCCCGTCGCCGGTATCGCCATCGGGCTCATGTGTGATGAATCAGATAACTACAAGGTACTCACCGACATCCAGGGTCCCGAGGACCACTACGGGGACATGGACTTCAAGGTGACGGGAACGAGGGACGGTGTTACCGCAATCCAAATGGACGTGAAGATCCGGGGAATAAACGCCACGATGTTCAAAGACGCCCTCGCCGCTGCGAAAACAGCACGGGCACAAATTCTGACCGTCATGGAGAAAGTTCTCCCCACGCCACGTGAACAAATTTCGAAGTACGCCCCAATGATCCTCTCGGTTCCGATTGCGACCGAAAAGATCGGGCTCCTCATCGGACCGGGCGGGAAAACCATCAACGGTATCATCGCCGCGTGCGGGGGGAGCGTCTCGATCGACATCGACGAAGAGGTGGGTAAGGTCTTCGTTTCAGGAATCGACCAGGAGATGACCCAGAAAGCATTCGGTATCGTGAAGAGCCTCACCCGCGAGTTTGAGGTGGGAGAGGTAATCGAGGGGCCCATCATAAAGATCCTCGAGTTCGGAGCTATCGTAGACCTCGGCGGAGACCGCGATGGGATGATCCACGTCTCAGAGCTCCGGGATGGGTTTGTGAAGAAGGTGGAAGACGTCGTGCACCTTGGCGATGTCGTCCGCGCGAAGGTAATCAGGGCAGAAGACGGGCGGGTAGGACTCTCAATCAAAGCGCTCCAGGGTCCGGCTCCGGTCAACGGATAGGCGATGAATGAACAACAGATACCCCCTCGGGTATCTGTTTTTGTTTTCTGGTGCTGGGGTTGTGGATAATATGCACTACCGCACAATTACTAACGGGGTATACTGTTGGTAATGGAACCTCAATTCTCCAACGGGTCTGTACCGCAACCAAACCGCTCAATCGGAACAGGTGGGGGGGAGTCGCCGCTCGCCACCGTCTCATCGCAACCAATTTCAATGCGAACCATGAAATCAGACGCCTCTTCAATCAAGACGAACGGGGGTGGGGTACCCGCGCCGTACGTCCCGACGAGCACCGTCGCACCAGCTCCGGTCGCACCAACGTTCACGCCGCCACCGATGGACACCCAGGGTCCCGTTCCGATGCCCGCAACCCCATCTTCTGGATCGATGCCAGTCACCACGGCGCCGACCGAATCATCGAGCAAGGGTCTCGTGGTCGCAATCGTGAGCTTCCTCATCGTCCTCGGCGTAGCTGCAACTGGGTACTTCTTCATCTACCCGATGTTTGCAAAGATCGATGTACCAACAGATGTAATCCCAACACCGCCAGTGGTAGAGGCGCTGGTAGCTCCCGTAGGCAAGACCGAACCTGTGTCCGAAGCTCCAATTGCTACCGAAACCTCTACGCCAACCTCTACGCCAACTTCAACTCCGAGCGCCTTCCTCAAAACGCACGTGAGCTTGCTCAAGGTTTCAGCGGATGCGAGCTCTGAAATTTCTCTCACGAGCATCGATGAGACCGCGTACCGGAGCGCCGTACCCTCACTCACCGCAGATGTCGCGGTCATAAAGGAAATCGTTTTCCGAACTACCAATGGAATCGTTCCCCAGACGGCTTTCCTCGCGGGCATTTCACCCAAGACGTTCGCATCGGGAACCACGGCACTCTTCAATCCCGATTTCACCTTCTTCACATACACGAACGCATCGGGAACGTGGCCCGGCTTCATCTTGAAGCTCGCCTCTGGGGCGAACGCCGAAGATGCGAAGGCTGCGGTGAAAAAAATGGAAACGAACGGAGATCTCGCGTCGATCTTCCTAGCTGACTCGGGAGCTTCCAAAACGTGGAAGGACGGTAAGTTCGGCTCGTTCTCTGGTCGCTACCTCGCTTACACGCTCCCCGGCGCATCGCTCAACTACGGTTGGAACGGTGATACCCTCATCGTGAGCACAAACTACACGGGAGCTCAGGAGGCGGCGAAGCGCACCGGACTCTAAACAAAATGGACAGTACAAAAACTGAACGGGTAGCGCACCTACGCGAAGAGGAACAGAGGATCCTCGAACAGCTCGAGGCACTCAAGGTTCCAGCGGACTACGGGAGCGACGTAGACGGATTTGATGAAGAGACCAACGAAGCTGCCGATGCAGGAAACCGCATCGGACTCGAACAGACGCTCCGAGAGCGACTCCAGGGAGTCCGCACGGCGCTCGAAGAGCTCGGGTAGCACCGGGCAAACAACCGATGTCAATGGTTCCGAAGGTACTCGGAGCAGAGCTCGACGGCATCAGCGCTGAACTCGTTGAAGTGGAGGCCGACATAAACGTCGGCCTCCACTCGTTTACGATCGTCGGGCTCGCCGACAAATCGGTGAGCGAATCACGAGAGCGCGTAAACTCTGCGCTCAAAAACTGCGGGGTAAAACCCCCGACCCGAGAGAACCGAAAGATCACCGTGAACCTCGCACCAGCGGATATCCGAAAAGCACGCTCTCACCTCGACCTACCCATTGCCCTCGCATACCTCCTCGCGAGCGGACAGGTGCGTCCGTTCCGAACAGACGACAAAATTTTTCTCGGAGAGCTCGGCCTCGATGGGACAGTGCGCCCCATGCGCGGCGCACTGTCTGCCGCGCTCCTCGCACGCGACCTCAGGGTACCCGAACTCTACGTTCCGGTTCAGAACGCGAGAGAAGCGGCGCTCGTCTCTCACGTTTCCGTAATTCCGGTTCCGAACCTCAGGGCACTCATTGCACACCTCGAGAACAGAGAACCTATCGCCCCGCAACCTACAACCAACGCAGAACCGTCGTACCCAGAGAACCCCCTCCTCATGGGAGACGTCCGTGGCAACACCGCTGCAAAACGTGCGCTCGTGATCGCAGCGGCCGGCGGACACAACGTTCTCATGTCTGGACCCCCAGGAACCGGTAAGACGATGCTCGCCAAAGCGTTCGCATCAATCCTCCCGCCACCCCAACCAGAAGAGATCGTAGAGATAACAAGAATCCACAGCGCAGCTGGCGCAACGCAGGATGGAAAACCGGTTTCGTGGAGACCGTGGAGAGCTCCGCACCACACCGCATCGACTGCATCGATACTCGGCGGGGGAACGAACCCGAGACCGGGCGAGGTGAGCCTCGCGCACCGGGGAGTACTCTTCCTCGATGAGCTACCAGAGTTTCACCGAGACATACTGGAGGGCCTACGCCAACCACTAGAAGACGGGTCTATCAGCGTCGCCCGAGCACGGGCCGTCATCTCCTTCCCCGCACGCTTCACGCTCATCGCGGCGATGAACCCGTGCCCGTGCGGACACGCAGGTGACGGAGAGCACGAGTGCCGGTGCACAGCTCACGAGGTCCTCCGCTACCAGAAGAAGCTCTCCGGACCGCTCCTCGATCGGTTCGATATACAGCTCACCGTCCCACGGGTACCAATCGGAGAGCTCAGAGATAGGACACACGAACCAGAACCTATCGAAACGTACCGTGAGCCGATCGAACGAGCCCGAAAAATTCAAGGAGAGCGTTTCTCGGGGATTGGAATTCACTCGAACGCAGAAATGGATTCAAAAATGGCGGAACGGTTCCTCGCGCTCGATCCGAGCGCAGAACAGTTCCTCAAAAAAATTACCGAGCGCGCGGGGCTCTCGGGGAGGGGTTACTACCGAACGCTCAAGGTTGCCCGTACCATCGCAGACGTCGAGGGATCTCTCGCTGTGCGATCCGAGCACATCGCCGAAGCGTTCCAGTACCGCGTGCGCATCGGAGACGGATTGTTCTCCTAGAAGCTACCGAGCGCCCTTCTGTATCGGAATGATGATCCGACCAGACCCAGATGCGAAGAGCTCTTGGTACGATGGGTTGAACGTGCGGATAGAATCTGCGTTCGTCCCAAAGTGCTCTGCAACAGACGCGAGCGAATCACGATCACTTATCTGGTACAGAACCCCAGAAACGGGGAGTATGGAAACCACGCGACCGGTCGGAACCGACGTCTTGAGACCAGGGTTCGCAGACGTTATGGTTTCCGGCGTCACACCGAATCGAGAAGCAATCGCGCGGACGGTGTCCCCACGTTCTGCGACGTACGTTTTGAGCAAACCCGCAAACGCACCAACGAAAGATCCTGCTCGGAGCACAGCCTCACCATCTACGGTCGCCAAGCTCAGAACGTCGGGCTGGGAGCTAACGCGGAGCGCAACATCTGGTTCTCCCGTCGAAACGGAAACCGAAGAAACGTCCGAACCCGTTCCCCGGTTCACAAAAGAGGCGAGCAAGATAGCACTGAGAACGAGGTAGACCTGCCACCGTGACGTACCCCTCAGGAGCACCTGTACGCGAGGTTTTATGTGCAGTAGAGTAGCTATGTTCTCGATTGTACCACGCGTCCCCCAACCCCTCCACAATGGTTTCACCAAAAAAGAGCCTCGGCCAGAACTTCCTCACCGATACCTCGGTGCTGGAATCGATCGCGCGCACGCTCAGTCCGTTACCGGGGGAGCTCGTTGTCGAAATCGGCCCAGGACACGGGGAGCTCACGAAGCACCTCCTCGCGCTCGGGGTTCCCGTAACGGCCGTAGAAAAAGATGATCGTCTGATCGGAGGGCTCACCGCTTCTTTTTCGCGGGAAATTGCCGGAGGGAAGCTCACCATCGTCCACGGTGATGCCCTCGATGTTCTCGAAAAAATTCTACCCGACACACAGTACCTACTGATCGGCAACATTCCGTACTACGTGACCGGACACCTCATCCGTACCGTGGGAGACCTAACGAACAAGCCCCGCCTGACCGTCTTCACGGTTCAGAAAGAGGTTGCGGAACGTGTTGCGGCACACTCTCCGAACATGAACCTCCTCGCCGGGGCGGTGCAGGTGTGGGCAGACGCGAGCGTCCTCTTTACCATCCCACGAAAAAAATTCAACCCGGTGCCCAAGGTAGATTCTGCGGTGCTCAAGCTCATAAACAGGGGAACGGTGGTTCCAAAAAACTACTACACCATACTCAGGGCGCTCTTCCGCCAACCGAGAAAGACGCTCAGCAACAACCTGAGGGGTATACCGAACGCACCGGAAGCGCTCAGGGTAACCGGACTCAACCCTAACGACCGAGCCCAAACGCTCTCGGTAGAAAAGATTTTAAAACTCGGAGAGCTGCTCACCGTCCCCGGAGAGGGCGCTTAGGGTATACTGAGAGCACGTATGAACCTGCGCACCACGTTAACCGTTCTCCTCGCAGCTGGACTCTTGGTCTCGTTCGTTCCGACCCCGGCATCAGCAGCAATCCTCACCCCGTTCGGCGGGAGGGTGCTCTCTTGGAACCCGGCCCCTCCGGGGTGCTACCCCATCCAGGCAGCCATCATCGTCGCAACGCTCGGCTCGATAAGCCCCACGGTTGAGCAGATTGTCGTCGGCCCTCCGCGAAAGGCCACCCTGGGGCTCCTCCGTATCAACGGGCTCACCATACCGGGACTCACCACAATCCACAACAACGGGGGGTACGAAATCCCAGGAGGGGCGGTGACCGGAATGTCTATAAACCTCTGCGACGTGTGCGGAAAGTTCAATAAGGTCCCCGGGGTGAAGGCCCTCTGTAAACTAAAACCGCTCGGAGACATCCTCTCAACTATGTGCGAAGCGGTCGGTGGAGCATCGTGCCCCATCAACAACCTCATCTACAGCATCGGTTCTGCTAGATAGCTGTTAATACAGAAGGTTAGTGGTGTATAATACCCCCAATGGAGAAGCGGAAAATTCTCGCCGTGGCTGTTGTAGCCTTGGGAGCAGTGGGCGCGCTCCTCGTTTTGGGCGAAACATCAAACGGAGCTAAGGACCCATCGATTTCGATACGGGGTGGAAACGCAGAAACAGACCGGTTCCAGTACCCCGGTTTCGATGCAACGCAGAAAACGGGTGGGGTGAGCTCTGGTAACACCGCTAACTTCACAAACCAGCTCGCAGAGCAGTACATCAGCGGTTTCGTAAACAAGAACCCAGACGGACCGCAGATGATGAACGGGGCGAAGGGCCTCAAGACCCCATCGATCTCTGACCAGCTCGCAGACCCGGAGCTCATCAGCAAGGTAACCTCTGACCTCCAGCCGAAGCTCTTCGAAACGAAAGACATCCGGACGTTCTCTGATTCGAGCGTCGGGGCAGCGGTAACGTACTTCTCTTCCATCACCGCGCTCGAGAAAAAAGATTTTCAAAAAACAGCCCGCATCGAAATCGCAGAAGCTCTCGACGCGTGGGTGCTGAACCAGAACACGAAACCCTCCGACGAGCTCGTCGCCGCTATGCAGCGCCACATCGAACACCTGATCGGAGTCCGGGTCCCCAGTGGACTCGCCGCGTTCCACGTGGGACTCCTCAACACATGGGCGCGCCTCGCGTCGCTCTTCGCAGGACTCACCGAACTCAACACGGATCCCCTGAAGGCAATCGTGGCATTCCAAATGATTCCCCCCGCAGTCGACGATTTCCTCGCCGCAGAGAGGGCGATCGGAGAGAAAACCTCCTACTAGCATGAAGAGCAACCTCCCTAAGTTCACCTCAGCGCTCCTCATCGTATCAACCGTCTCTGGTGTAATTTTCTTTACCACGCCGCCTAAAAAAGCTGAAGCCATCATCGGAATCGATACCGCCATCAGCTCAAGACTCTGCACGCTCTACGCAGCTACCATCGGCTCCCTCCTCGACGACGCGGAAAGTGAGGGTAAGCAAAAAGGGATAGACTACCTCAAGAATAAAGCGAGCGACCTGACCAGTGGACTGCTCGGCGGGACAGACGTTCCGGTGAAGGACGCGGATTTGATCGCGGAAACAAAAAAGATTACCGAAACGAACAAGCAGATCGACTGTGAGGCGTTCGTAAAAAAGGTTGCGCTCGGCACGCTCAAGAAGAACCTCTTAGACATCATGGTTGATCAGCTCATCCAGTGGATTCAGTACGGAGACGGACACAAACCACGTTTCATTACCGACTTCGGGGGGTTCCTCGATGACGCGGCGAACGTTGCGGTGGGGGACCTCGTCCAAGAGGTGGGGCTGGGCGCGATCTGTCAGCCGCTCAAGCTGAGCCTCCAGTTCGCGCTCCTGCCACAGAAAACGTTCTCACAGCGCTCGTCTTGTACGCTCAATAAAATTGTTTCAAACTTCGATAACTTCTACAACGATATCGCCGGTTTCAACTTCGTTGCGTACAACGAGGCTCTCAAACCGCAGAACAACTACTACGGGGCGATGCTCCTCGCGAGCGATGAAAAGGCACAGCGCCTCGCGAGCACGCTCAACAACGCGCAGAACGAAATCGTGACGGGTGGTGGCTACCTCTCCCAGAAGCGCTGCCTCGAGTGGTCATTCAAAGACTCAAAGGGAAAGGTTGTGGCGACACAGGGATCAACCGCAAACAACGAAGCTCCCCCCGTTCCGAGCGGTGTCTCCGGATCGTGGCGTTGCACCGAGAGTGAGGTGGTGACCCCCGGGCAGACGGTCGGAAACCTTGTCTCGAAGGGGCTCGGGACAGACTTCGAGTTCATCATTAATGCTGACGACCTCTCCGCGTACGTTGCCGCAATCGGAGATGCGTTCTTGAACCGGCTCATCAACGACGCGGCGAAGGGCTTGGCCGGAATGCGCAAGCCGGTCGTCAACGAAACCGACCTCGGCCCGACCGGGTGCGAGGGCCTCACCGGACAGTTCCTCGCGTCCTGTATGAGCTCGAGCGAAAACTACAACTCGAGCACACTCAACCAGTACGTTGACGGAGCAAAGACAAACTTCCAGAAGTCCCTCGCGAACACCTCATCCTCTATCTCCTCTGCGTACGATACGGCGAAGGGTACGATTACCAAGAACACCTCACTCATTGATCTCATCACCAACCAAGACCCGATCCGCGGCGTCCTCCAGTGCAACGAAACAGCTAAAATTCGGCTCAGCTCTGGGTCTCCCATCACGGTGGGTATCATCGATTCAAACCTCAAGGTTGCCTCGTCGGACCTCGCGGGTGCGCGCCAGGATGAGACCGAACTTCCGAAACAGTACCTCCCCCCGTTCACGAACCCGACCGGATTCTTCAACCAAATCTCGTACATCAGGTCTGAGTCGCTCAAACCCGCGAACGATAACATCAAGGCCTACACGAAGCTCTCGAACGACCTCAACGCTCTGAACAACGACCTCCTCTCTACAATCCTCTCGAACCTCGGGCTCACGAAGTCGAGAATCGATTCGACGTTCGATCGAGAAACCGGATTCCTAACAACCTGTAAGGGCCTATAACCATGGATAGCCTATTCAGCGCGTTCGCGAGTATATCAGCCAGCGTGGTAGCTGGGATACTCAACACGATTGCGTACGCCATCGCGTGGCTCATCGGCCAACTCATCGGCGTTGCCTCATCTTTCACGGGCTACGCGATAACGCTCAATGGACAGATCATCACGTCTGAGTTCGTCAAAACGGGCTGGACCATCGCGCGCGACATCGCAAACCTCGGGTTTGTGCTCGTCGCCATCATCATCGCCATCGCGACGATCGTCCGCTACAAGGAGTACACCGCGAAGAACCTTCTCGTGAAGCTCATCGCCGCCGCGATACTCGTGAACTTCAGCCTCGTCGCTGCCGGTTTCCTCATAGATTTCTCTGATGTCCTCACAAACTTCTTCCTGAGCCGTATCCAGAACGGAGATGCAAACAGCATCGGCTCAGCGCTCGCCGGAGCGTTCACGCCGCAGGCGCTGTTCCAACCTCCATCAAACCTCAACAGCGTCGGGAACGATCTCGGCATCATGCTCCAATCGTTCATCAACCTCGGTGCGACGGTTGCGTTCCTCACAATCGCGCTCGTCTCAATCGCCGCAATCGGAATCATGTTCATCGTGAGGTACGTGCACATCGCGTTTCTCCTCATCCTCGCGCCAATCCTCTGCCTCTTCTACATCCTCCCCGGCCTCGGGGGAGAAGCTTCAAAACGTCTCGGAGAGTTCATCAAGTGGACGTTCTTCGGCCCAGCGGTTTCGTTCTTCCTCTACCTCTCCCTCGTGATGGCTGAGCAGCTGAGTAAGAGCAAACCAGCTCCGGGTGACGCGGTCTCAATCGGAATGGGTAGCATCGTTCAGACGGGGCTCCAGATGGTGGTTTTGGGCTCAATCATGCTGGGAGGCCTCATTGCCGCTAACAGCATAGGCATCACGGGAGCTGCAGGAGCTATGAAGCTCCTCACGGGAGCGAGGAATGGAGCGAAGGCTCTCGGCGGTAAGTTCGCAAAGAACTCAGCGGTTATGGCAGCTCAATCACGGCTCGGCGTCGGCACCTCGAAGGTGCTCACGAATGCGAGCAAAAACCTCAAGATAGACAGCACCGCCAAAACTTGGATCGGTCGCACCGCTTCGAACGCCGGGAAGCGCCTGCTCCGTGGAACTGGAGCTGGCGCTCTAGCTGGCGCTCTAGCTGGCGCCGCAGGAAAAACGATAGGGAAGTCAGCCGCTGAAAAACCGGGAAGCCTCCTCAATGGAACGTGGAAGGCAGCAAAGGATGGGAGCGGGTTGTTTAAGAAAGAGGAGAAGAAAGACGACAAGGGGTACAAGGAGCTCCAAGAAGACCAGAAGAAGGCCGTCAAGGCTAAGCAGGCTCTCCAGGAGAAGGGCATAGACACCAAGACGATGGATAAGGAGATCGAGTCTATCGAACGGAAGATGAAGGACGCACACGAAGACCCAGTTGACGTTTCGGGTTGGGAGCAGGAGCTCAAGCGGCTCGAAGATGAGCGTACGAAGCTCGTGAGCGAAGGGTTTGACCCGAAGAGTCTCACGTACTACGACAAGCAGATCTCACGGACCGAGAACGAGCTCGGCAAGTCTCGCGAGAACGCGAACAAGAAGCTCTCTGCTCGCGGGATGGTAGAGCAAGAGCTCGCGAACGCCCGCACGGAGCGTGACGAGAAGGTTACGGTAGCAGGTAAGACCTACAACCCAGCCGATGCAGCGAACGTCGCGTCAGAGGCTAAAATCGAACAGCTCCGCGGGTTGGTGGCCGACCTCCAGAACATCGAGGCTAAGAAACCTGAAACGAAAGATGAGTGGGATGAGCGGATCTCCAAACTCAAGGAAGTCGAATCTAAGTCAGTGAACGCACAGATCACGGCTGAAATTAAAAAACAGATTCTCCGAGCTGAGGACTTGAAAGAGAAAGCGGCCGGGAAAGAGCGTGAGGGTTCAAATAAAAAGGAATCCCCGAAAGCAGAAGTGAGTCCTAAGATAATAACCGAAAACGTGGAAACTAGCTTTCAGAACGCTAAAAAAGAATCCGGAGGCACAATCATAAAGTAGCGAATGGATTACTCCCCCATCACCGAGAACGACATACAGGAACGGTTCAACTCTCTACCCGACCACATCCAAGACCTCCTCTCCTCAGAGCAGATCGGTCGGCTCGTGAGCCAGATCGGTAAGTCTCACTTCCTGGGAAAAGAAAAAGTTGAGACGCTCGAGCAGGTAGTGACCCTCATCCTCCTCGGGTTCGTTAACCTCCGCGACCTGAAGCAGGAGCTATCGGAACAGCTCTTCTTGAACTACGCGCACACCGTAGCACTCGCAAAAGAGCTCCAGGTAGAAATTTTCTCTCCCATCCGCGGAGACCTTGAACAAATCTACGAACCAATCGAAGCGGAGGGGTACGAGGTTTCGGACGGCGGAGAACTAGGGGAGACTCCCAACCGAGAGCCGAACGATGGATCTTTCACCGTTCCGGTAGAGGAAGATGGTGGAGACGAAAACAAACCTCTCATACTCCACGAGGAGACCTCCACAAAACCAGCCTCTACGGTCGGCGAGAGCAAATTCGGAGACCTATCGAAGGCGTTCAGTTTCTTCAGGCCGAAAGCTGATACCGCGGGCAGCGCGAGCCCTACTCCCGCAAAGGTAGAAACACCGAAAGATGAGAAGCGCACCGTACACTACAGCGAACTCCGCACACCGATCACCCCGTTCGGCCAGCCCTCTGGGTCTGACTTCATAAGCCTCGAAGCGTTCGGCAGGTCTGACCTCAAACCAATCTCGGTCAAAGAGCAGCCCGCCACCAAACCTCAGCTCGACACCATTAACCCAACCGTTAAGACTCCCGAGACGGCACCAGGAGCCCCGATGGCCGGACAGGTAGCAAACACTAACGAACCTACCCCCCTCGGTGTAACATTAGAAGGTAACCAGATCGATCTCAGAACCTTCTAGGAACGCATGGCAACATTCCAGGTACCACAATTCATCGAAGAGCGGGCAAAGATAGTAGGTTTCTTGACCCTACCCCAGTTCCTCTACATCGCGGGGGGTGGCGTCATCGTGGTTGTAGCGTTCAAAACGCTCTCGTTCTTCCTCTGGCTCATGGTGAGTTCAGTTACCGTGGCGCTCGCGGTTGCGCTCGCATTCGTGAAGGTTAACGGCCAAACATTCCCCGGAATCCTCACCGCGAGCCTCGGGTACCTCTGGAAACCACGGGTGTACACATGGCAGCGGTCCATCGAAGAGCGGACATTGGACGTTTCTGACATCGAGCGCATCCGTGCAATCCGGAACAACATGAGCATCCAGGAGAAGCTCAAGTCGGTTGCGCTCGCCATCAGCACGGGCAAGCTCTTCTCCCAACCAGAGGGGAGCGTAGGACCGAACGGAGAGCAGTACGAAACGGTGATGTACCTGACCGGAGAGAAGCGCCTTGCAAAACACATAGACTACTAGAACCCGGGTAATTTTGAGGTAAGTTCTGTGGTACAATCAACACACAGGACCTATACCATGGCGTCACCATCTATTTCGACGCAGCAATTCGTAGAGATCAGAGAAATCCGCGATAACGTAATCTACCTCAAGGGAGGTGGGATGCGGAAGGTGATCATCGTGAGCGGTGTAAACTTTGACCTCAAATCAGAGGATGAGCAGGGGCTCATCCTCTCTATGTTTCAGAACTTCCTGAACTCTCTCGATTTTCCGGTCCAGTTTTTTATCCATTCCCGGAAGGTGAACGTCGGCGAGTACCTCGAGCGGATGCGGCTCAGAAAGAAAGAGGAAACGAACGAGCTCCTGAAGATTCAGATCGACGAGTACACCGAGTTCATCAGGGCGTTCGTCGAACACAACTCGATCATAAACAAGTCGTTCTTCGTCATCGTACCGTACGATTCCACAGCGCTCTCGAGTGAGACGAAGGGGTTCTTCTCCGGGTTGTTCGGGAAGAAGCCGGCAACCAAAGAACAGCAGGCATCTGACCGCGAAAATCTCGAACAGCTCGATCACCGCGTCTCGCAGGTTACCGAAGGCTTGAGCGGAATCGGGCTCCGTGCGGCACAGCTCGCGAACGAAGAAATCGTGGAGCTCTTCTACAACCTCTACAACCCGCAGTTCGTCGAACGGAAGGACCTGCAGATTACCAAACAATCCTGAGGATCATGCCGAACATAAAAATTCCCCAGACGTACCAAGCGTCACCTGAGAAGGACATCCCGAATATCATCGCCCCCGCGGGGCTCGAGGTTAACGCGAACTACCTCAAGCTCGGCGACTACTTCGTGAAGACCCTGTTCATATTCACGTACCCCCGCTACGTTTCGAGCGGGTGGTTCTCTCCGATCATCAACCTCGCGGAGATGATGGACGTTTCGATATTCATCCACCCCATGGACACCGGGCTCGCACTCCGGAACCTCAGGAAGAAGGTCACACAAATCCAATCAGAGATAAACGAGAAAGAGGAGAAGGGAATCGTCCGCGACCCGATACTCCAGACAGCGTACGAAGATGTCGAGAACCTCCGCGACGCGCTCCAGCAGGCGCGCGAGCGACTCTTTAAGGTCGGCGTGTACATCACCATCTACGGGCAGACGCTCGACGAGCTCTCGAAGCTCGAGAACGCAATCGAGAACACACTCGAGAGCAAGCTCGTGTACGTGAAACCAGCCCTCTTCAGGCAGCTCGAGGGTTTCACCTCGATGCTCCCCCTGGGGCGCGATACGCTCGAAATTCACACACCCCTCAACTCTGGACCAGCCTCATCGCTCTTCCCGTTCGTATCTCCCGACCTCACCTCAGAGAAGGGGACTATGTACGGGGTGAACCTCCACAACAACAGCCTCATCATCTTCGACCGGTTCTCTCTCGAGAACGCGAACCAGGTCGTCTTTGCAAAATCTGGTGCGGGAAAATCGTACGCGACGAAGCTCCAGATTATTCGCTCGATGATGGTTGGGATCGATGTGATCGTCATCGACCCCGAGAACGAGTACCAGAACCTCGCGAACGCGATCGGCGGGAGCTACTTCAAAATCTCACTCACCTCAGACAACCACATCAACCCGTTCGATATTCCGGTCATCCCAGAGGGCGAGGAGCCAGCTGACGTGTTCAAATCACACGTGCTGAACCTGACCGGGCTCGTGAAGCTCATGCTGGGAGTCGTCACCCCCGAAGAGGACTCCCTCCTCGACCGCGTCATCACCGAAACGTACGCCTCACGCGACATCACCGCCGAAAACTTCGGCGCGAACCGAGAACTCAACGCTCCGCTCCTCGAAGACCTCCAGATCATCCTGCAGAACACCGAGGGGGGTAGGGGAATCGCCCAACGCCTCGATAAGTTCACCCACGGATCGTACGCCGGCTTCACGAACGCCCCCACGAACGTCGACATCAAGAACCGGCTCATCGTGTTCTCAATCCGAGACCTCGAGGAAGAGCTCCGCCCGATCGCGATGTACATCGTCTTGAACTTCGTGTGGAACCTCATCCGCTCCAAACTCAAACAGCGCCTCCTCATCATCGATGAGGCGTGGTGGATGATGAAGTACCGAGACAGCGCCTCGTTCCTCTTCGGACTCGTGAAGCGTGCCCGGAAGTACTACCTCGGCATCACCACGATTACCCAAGACGTTGAAGATTTCATCAAGTCAGAGTACGGGCGCCCAATCATCACCAACTCATCCCTGCAGCTCCTCATGAAGCAGTCTCCGTCCTCGATCGGAGCTATCGCGCAAGCATTCGACCTCACCGAGGGAGAGAAATCGTTCCTCCTCGAAGCCGGCGTCGGAGAAGGGCTCTTCTTCGCTGGGATGAAGCACGT
>JAYSOF010000018.1:0-11628 GCA_043723165.1 bacterium | reverse complement strand
TCGATCGAGAAATGTTTGAGGGTGTCTAGCTAGATAGAACTTCCAATCTAACTACGGGAGCTCTATGGATAATGCAGAAGGTGGCGTAACTCGAGTGTGTCCATGATTGAGAGATCGGTTTTAATTGAAAAACCTGAAAAAGCCGAAAAACCAGGAAAACCTGATTTATCAGCTTGTGAACCCGATAATGCGATGAAATCTACATTTGTTGACAGTAAGTGTAAAACAACGTGAAACACTATAAATAGTCAAACAACCTGATAAGCTAGATTTCATCGCATTATCGGGTTTTTGGCTAAAACAGAATGTTTGCCGACAAACATTTTAAATATACAAAAACCGGTCATTATAACCGGTTTTAAAAAATAAAAATCAGCTTTACACATTCGCGCAAAGCTGATTATGAAGATAAACAAAAAAGCATTAAATTTCGAATTCTGAAACTTAACTTTTTAACTTCCGGAAACCGACGAGCCCGATGCTGTCGAATGCATAAACAACGGAGTTGCTGTTGACACGGACCCGACGCCCGAGGAGGTCCGCGATAACGCGGTTGGCGTTGGCATCAATGGATTTTTTTCTCCCCCACGCTTTCTCGTTCCAATACTCCAGGAGTACGGTGTCACGTTGGAGCTTTACCTCCAAGACGAGCATGAACACGAAATCTATCGCCCGCGGGTTCTCGTGGGTAATCGGGAGAAACTGCAGCTGATCTCCGTACGTTTTACTTAACGAATCAGTAACACACTCTTTCGATACGAGCATCCACCCCAGTGCAGTTTTCTCGGTATTCGCGAACGGATGGTCGCTCATGAACCAATCGTTGCCGCTCTCGAGAGCTTCAGCAATATTCGTTTTGAGATCAACCAAGCTCGTCTCGAAGTACGGAACCAAGAGGTGCATCTCCTTACACGCGATGAGTGTTTCTTCACTGTACGGAATGTGGCTGAGGATTTTCTGTTCGGCTTTTGTGGACCTGCATTCGAATGCAAACTCGACATCTGCAATTGAGCGGAAGTTTGAACCCATGATGAGACGGGTAATTTTTTGAGACATCGATTCATGGGGTCTCAAGAATTTATTTGGATCTTCGGGGTAGCTTTCTAGGTTATCGAAGTTTACGATACCTTTCTGAGCTTTATCGAAGAGATCTTTCAGTCGGCCAGCCGTTGTAGACGACCGTCCGACAACGATTTTTGTTTTCATCGCTGTTTTCCTCAATTAGTTAATAAATTGTTTAAGAGTGCCCAGTTAACAGTGTGCTGAGTGGGTGATAGCACAATGATACATTTAGATAAGTATGTCAATAGATAGACATCACGTGAGCGGTATCCTGAACGTATGGGTTCGGCGTCTAAAAAAACTGGAGAGAGGGGAGAGGCTCATGCGACGGAGTGGCTGGTTGAGAGGGGGTGGAAAATTATCGAACGGAACGCGTGGTACCCCTGGGGAGAGATCGATATCGTCGCGCACGATACGGAGGGAGTCCTCGTTTTCGTTGAGGTAAAGACCGTGAGCGAGGGGAGGATCACCGCTGAAGATCAGGTGACGGGCGCGAAGCTCACGAAGTTTCGGAAGACGGCGCTCGGGTACGCGAATGCGCACCCGAAGCTGGTCGGTGATTTAGGCTGGAGGCTCGACGTGCTGGCGCTCACTGAGGTGGGGGAGGGCTACGGGATCGAGCACTACGAAAATGTTGGTTGATACCCTATAATCAACCTCATCATGGAAGAGGGAAATTCTCGGAAGTTTGAGCTCCCGCCGAAGTACGACGCGGTGCTCGAAGACTCTATATATAAGGAGTGGGAAGAATCGGGTCTGTTCAACCCTGACGTTTGCGTGAGGGATGGGGTGTGTGCTCCCGATGCAGAGCCGTTCTCAATCGTGCTACCGCCGCCGAACGTGACGGGTACGCTCCATATCGGCCACGCGGCGATGCTCGTGTACGAAGATATACTCGTGCGCCACGCGCGCATGCGGGGTAAGCGCACGCTCTGGGTTCCAGGAACAGACCACGCCGCAATCGCGACACAGTCGAAGGTTGAGAAGCTCATCGAGAAAGCTGAGGGTAAGCGGAGGTGGAACCTCGGACGTGAGGAGTTCCTCGAGCGGGTGAACGCGTTCGCCCTCGAGAGCCACAACACGATCGTGGGTCAGGTTCGGAAGATGGGTGCATCGGTTGATTGGAGTCGGGAGGCGTACACGCTCGACGGTGCACGTTCGCACGCGGTACGCACCGCGTTCAAGCGTATGTACGACCTCGGGCTCATCTACCGCGGGAACCGCGTCGTGAACTGGGACCCGAAGGGGCAGACGGTTATCTCAGATGACGAGATTGTGTACGAAGAGCGGAAGGCAAAGTTTTACACGTTCAGGTACTCGAAAGATTTTCCGATTTCAATTTCGACGACGCGTCCCGAAACGAAGGTGGGGGATACTGCGGTCGCGGTGCACCCGGACGATGTGCGCTACGCAGAATTTATCGGGAAAGAGTACGACACAGTTTTCTGCGGCGTACCCGTCCACGTAAAGGTAATCGCTGACCGAGAGGTTGACCCGGCGTTCGGTACGGGTGCACTCGGTGTGACCCCCGCGCACAGCGGGATCGATGCAGAGATGGCTGAACGGCACGGGCTCCCGTCGGTGCAGGTGATAGATGAGCGCGCGCGGATGTTGGTTGGAGACGAACGCTTGGTTGGGAAGAAGGTTACTGAGGCGCGTGAAGCTATCGTTGGGTGGTTGCGCGGTGAGGGTTTGCTCGAAAAGGAAGAAGAGATCACGCAGAACGTTGCGACCGCTGAGCGGACGGGTGGAATCATTGAGCCGCTCCCGAAGCTCCAGTGGTTCATCGCGGTGAACAAAAAGTTTACGTTCGCGGTTTCTCACCTCGATGGTGTTCCAGCAGGTAGTGAGGTGACGCTCAAGGAGCTCATGGAGAAAGCCGTCGGCGGTGGGGGAATCAAGATCATCCCCGAGCGGTTCGAGAGGATCTACTTCAACTGGATAGGAAACCTGCGCGACTGGTGCGTCAGCCGACAGATTTGGTTCGGGCACCGCGTGCCGGTTTGGTACCGAGGGGGTGAGGTGTACACCGGAGTTGAAACTCCGGAGGGTGAGGGTTGGGAGCAGGATCCCGATACACTCGACACGTGGTTCTCATCGGGTCTCTGGACTTTCTCGACGCTCGGGTGGCCCGAGGCAACATCAGATTTAAAAACATACCACCCAACCACCGTGCTCGAGACTGGGTACGATATCATCTTCTTCTGGGTCGCGCGGATGGTGCTCATGAGCACGGCGCTCACAGGTGAGGTTCCGTTCAGGTCTGTATACCTCCACGGGCTCGTTCGCGATGAGAAGGGGAGGAAGATGTCGAAGTCGCTCGGGAATGCTATCGATCCGCTCGACCTCACCTCGCAGTACAACGCAGATGCGGTCCGCCTCGCGCTCGTGATTGGTGCGGCAGCGGGTAACGATATCAAGCTCTCCGTAGACCGGGTTCGCGGGTACCGAAACTTCACGACAAAAATTTGGAACGTGGCGCGTTTCGTCGCGATGCAGTCAGAGAACGCGCCCGCGGTGAAACCCGAGCTCGGCGAGGCGGACCGTGAGCTCATCTCGGGCGCGCGTGCGGTGAGGGCGGAAGTTTCGAAGCTCATCGAACAGTTCGATCTGCACCTCGCAGCAGAAGCTGCGTACCACTACCTGTGGCACACGTTTGCCGATAAGATCATCGAAGAGATGAAACCACGCTTCAAATCTGAGGATGCGAACGAGCGCGAATCTGCGTACGAGGTTACGTACGAAATTCTCAGAGAGTGCCTCGTGATGCTCCACCCGTTCGTGCCGTTCGTCACGGAGGCGGTGTACCGGTTCCTACCCCGGGAGGAAAAGGGTAAGTTCCTCATGACGACACCATGGAAGTAGCGATTGCAATTCTGTATGTGATCGGTGCGTTCGTGCCGGCGTTCGTCTGGCTCGCGCTCTTCACGCGTGAGGATGTTCACCCAGAACCGAAAGGCATCATACTCAAGGCGTTCCTCTTTGGTGCGTTCGGTACGGTTCCCGCGCTCGCGCTCCAGTTTGGTGTCGGGTGGGTCGGGTTACCGGTGGTCGGCACCCTGGCCGTCCTACTCTTTGCGTTCATCGAAGAGGTTACAAAGATGGTGGCGGTAGTTTTGGGGGTGAGGATGAACCCGGCATTCGATGAACCCGTCGACGCGATGGTTTACATGGTTGCAGCTGCCCTCGGTTTTGCGACCATTGAGAACATCTTCACGGTGCTCTCGAGCATGGGGAGTGTTTTCTCGGTCTCCCTCGCGGTAGAGTCCCTCTCACTCCGCTTCGTTGGGGCAACGCTCCTCCACGCGCTCGCCTCGGCGCTCGTGGGGTACGCGTGGGCGAAGGGTATCAAGCGGGGGGGTATGAAGGTTGGGGTTGCTGTGGGCCTCCTCGTGGGAACGATCGTACACACAATTTTCAACGTCCTACTGACTGAGTTTCACAGTGTGAACGTGCTCGTACCGACAGTTTTCTTAATAGGCGTGGCGTTCTTCGTGTTCCGCGATTTCGATTCGATACAGCGGAGTAGGTAGCGTGGTGGCATTTGTGGATAAGCGTACTTACCCACCCGTCCGTAAGGGGGTATACTGAAAGCATGGAAGGAACGAACGAAAATATTTTTGTCGAGCTCGCGAAGGCAAAGACTCAACCTGCAGCCCCGCTCGCTATCAAAGAGGGGGTAGCTCCCGCGTTCGGAGATGAGGCTGATGGTCAGCTCACCGTCGACGTGTACCAGGACAAGGATGACATCATCGTGCAGTCTGCGGTTGCGGGTGTCCACGAAGACGATCTCGATATTCACATCACGAACGATTCGGTAACGATCCGTGGGAAGCGCGAGCGGTCCCAGAAGATTGAAGAGAAGGATTACTTTTACCAGGAGTGTTTCTGGGGGACATTCTCCCGAACCGTCATCCTCCCGGCTGAGGTTGATCCCGAGAAATCAGTTGCTGCTCTCAAGAACGGTGTGCTCACCGTACGGATGCCGAAGCTCTCACGTCAGCGTTCGAAGAAGCTGAAGGTGAAGATGGACTAGCCCTCAAGAATTTTCAGAAATAAAAAACTCCGCATCGTGCGGAGTTTTTTTGAATGATATACTGCGAGCACTAATCGCCCTTCTTTGAAAACACCTGGTAGATCTCGGTGAGGGGAATCCCTACATCGAGTAGATCTCTTATCGCGCGGGCGTCTTCAACGGTGAGTTTGTACTTCAGGTAGTTCACGCCCACGAACTCTTCGACGAGATTGAGGCGGTGCTCGATCTCTTCTTTGGTCAGCGGGATGAGCTGACCGTCGTTCGTGATTACCCCGAGGTGTTCGCGGAGTCTTGCCACTTCTTCGTTCGGGTCTTTGAGATCGAGGTTTTGCTGTGTGGTTGGGTGTCCCATGACATCTCTCCTTTTTGTTATGTGAGTAGCTGCTTGGAGTATAGAGCCTACCTCGGTACATTTTCAACCCCGCGTTTTAAGCTCTGAAAACGTGTTCTACATACGAGGTAAACTTCTCACCTCGGTCGAATTCGTTCTTGAACTTCTCAAAACTCGCCGCTCCGGGTGAGAAGATGAGTGTAGTTTTAGCAGTTTTAGGTGTGTTTTTTTGCGCCCCGACCGCTCGGACGATCTCTTCCAACGATTCAGATACCTGAGGGCGCGCATTCTTAAAGTACCTTGAGGCTCGGAGGACTCTCAGCATCTTTTTTGTTGCGCTCCCGTTGAGGAGGAACAAGTTTTCTGGTCGGACAACTCTTTTTACAGCTCGTGCCCACCCGTCTCCGTACGCCAGGTTCTTATCGGTCCCGCCGGTTACGAGCACCACGCGCGTTTTTCTGAACCGTAGGAGCGCAGCGGTTGTTGCCTCGGGCGACGTTCCCGCTGAGTCGTTCACGATGGTAACGTTCCCTTTTTTCAAAACCACCTCCTGACGGTAGGGGATGGTGGGTAGTGTTCCGATGCGCCGCGCCATCTTTTTCCACGGTAAACCTGAGAGGTATGCACCGAGCATCGATGCGAGGAGGTTCTCGAGGTTGTGGGTCCCGAACTCTTCTCTAAATTTTTCTGTTCGTGCCGGCGGTAGCACCTGGAGTATTTTTTTGCCGGGCGCTCGGAACACTATCGCTCCACGGTGAACAAAAATCCCGATCTGTTTTTTTGAAATGTTTTTGAGCGAGGTGAACCAAACCCGTCCCTCTGGTTTCTGCTTCAAGAAGAACGGGGTCCACTTATTACCCGCGTTCAAGATGAGGTTCTGGTCAGCCGTTTGGTTCCTGAACACGTTTGCCTTCGCGAGCGCGTACCGAGGCATCGATCCGTGCCGGTTCAGGTGATCGCGGAAAATGTTTGTGATGATGGCCACGTCGGGTGATCTTTCGGGTTCGTTCATATACTCGAGCTGGAACGACGAGAGTTCGACGACCGCGGGGGTGCTCCCCCCGAGTTCACTGAGGAGCTTCAAGAGTGAGGTGTCTGATGAGTTTCCCGCAGCTTTCGTTTTCGGATCGAGCGCTCTCAAGAAGTGAGCGACCCAGTTCGTAGTGGTCGTCTTCCCGCGCGTTCCGGTTATAGCGACGATTGGGTTTTTGCATGCGGCGAGGAAGAGCGTGAGGTCGTCTTCAATTGGGATGCCTGCTCTCCGTGCGAGTTCGAGGTACCTGTTGTTAGGGGAGATCGCCTGGTTAGCGACGACGATATCAGTGCCGGTAAAATCTTTTTCTCGGTGCTTGCCGAGAACAAGTTTTACCCTCGATCGGTAAGTACCGAGCGCCACGAGAGATTTCTCGAGCGTTTTAGCATCACGGAGGTCTGTGATGGTGACGCGCGCACCGTGCGCGACGAGCCAGCGTGCGGTCGATACCCCTCCGCCCAAGAGACCTAAACCCACCACGAGTACTCGTTTTCCCCGTACGTCTTGCATCTCAGGTATTATGGGGTCACGTAGGATTGTTTTCAAATAAAAACACCTCCCCTGGGGGAGGTGTTTTGTGTGGTGCGTGAGCTTACTTGAGGAAGGGGACGATGAGGAGAGCCACGATGTTCATCACCTTGATGAGCGGGTTGAGTGCTGGTCCCGCGGTGTCCTTGTACGGATCTCCAACCGTGTCGCCGGTCACCGCAGCCTTGTGTGCGTGCGAACCCTTACCTCCGTGGTTGCCGTCCTCGATGTCTTTCTTCGCATTATCCCACGCGGCGCCGCCCGAGGTCATCGAGATGCCGAGGAAGAGGCCGGAAACGATTGCACCAATCAAGAACCCGCCGAGCGCCTCACGACCGAAGGTAAACCCGACAAGCATGACGGCGATGATCGGCAAGAGTGCGGGGATAATCATCTCTCGGAGCGCAGCTTTCGTCACGATGTCGACCGCGCGGCCGTACTCAGGCTTTGCGGTGCCCTCCATGAGACCCTCGATCTCGTGGAACTGCCGGCGGATTTCGGTCACGAGCTCGCCCGCTGCACGTCCGACAGATTTCATCGCGATTGCGGCGAAGAGGTTGGGGACCGCGGCTCCCAAGAAGAGTCCGACCAAGACGGCTGGGTTCTGGAGGTCGAAGGTGATGCTCGAAGCGGTCTTCAGTATTTCTTCCGCGTAGCTCGCAAAGAGCACGAGTGCGGCGAGGCCAGCAGATGCAATCGCGTAACCCTTCGTGATTGCTTTCGTCGTGTTGCCGACCGCATCGAGTGAGTCGGTGATTTTGCGAACACTCTCGGGTGCTTCAGACATTTCGGCAATACCACCGGCATTGTCGGTTATCGGACCGAACGAGTCGATGGCGACGATAATGCCGGCGACCGAGAGCATCGCCGTTGCGGCAATCGCGATGCCGTAGAGCCCAGCGAGGGAGAATGCTCCGAGGATACCTGCGCCGATTACGATGACCGGCAGGAAGGTAGACTCCATCCCGACCGAGAGGCCCATGATGATGTTCGTTCCGTGTCCGGAGTTTGATGCGTGCGAGATGCTCTGTACGGGGCGGTACTGCTTCGCGGTGTAGTAGTCGGTGATGACGACCATGAGCGCGGTGACCGCGAGCCCGATGAGCGAGGAGAGGAAGATGTTCATGTACGCACCCGGGAAGTACGCCCGCGCTGCCCAAAAGAAGAGGAGGGCTGACGCGATGAGGGATGCGGTGAGTCCGCGGTAGAGAGCTCCCATGATGCTCCCGTTCTTACCGAGGCGGACGAACACGGCGCCGACGATTGAGGCGAGGATGGCGAGCCCACCCAAGACGAGCGGGAAGGTTGCGCCGGCTCCCGTCGTGACGACAGATCCCAAGAGGAGCGCTGCGGTGAGCGTTACCGCGTACGTCTCGAAGAGGTCAGCGGCCATACCCGCACAGTCTCCGACATTGTCTCCGACGTTGTCTGCGATGACGCCGGGGTTCCTCGGGTCATCTTCGGGGATACCCGCTTCAACCTTACCGACGAGGTCGGTTCCCACATCAGCGGCCTTCGTGAAGATTCCACCACCGAGGCGGGCGAAGATTGAGATCAAGCTCGCGCCGAAGCTGAGCCCGATGAGCCCCGTCGTGTCGCCACCCGAGAGGTAGTAGAAGCCTGCAACCGCGAGGAGCCCGAGGGCTACAACGAGGAAGCCGGTAACAGAGCCAGCCTTGAAGGCGAGCCCGAGCGCACTCCCGAGTCCGGTTTCTGCTGCGCGCGCGGTCTTGTGGTTTGCTGCGACCGCAACGTTCATTCCGATGTACCCGGCGAGCGCTGACGCGACAGCACCGATGACGAAGCCGGTCGACGCTGTCCACGAGAGTACGAACCCGATCACGACGGCGAGGATGACCGCGACGACCGCGACGGTGCGGTACTGGCGGTTGAGGTACGCCTTAGATCCTGTCTGGATTGCCCGAGAAATTTCAAGCATCCGTTCGTTGCCGGACGGCTGGCGTTTGAGCCAAATCGTGAGATACGCGGTGTAGATGATGGCGAGCGCGATGGGAGCGAATACGGCGATGATTGAATTCATAGTCTGGTTGGTTTCTGTTTAATTTTGTGAGCTACTCTTCGGTGGCCTCTGGTGCAGCTGCTTCTTTCGGTGCAGAGGCGACTCCGCTCTCTTGGATATCGTCTGGGTTTGAAGCAGATCGGACATCGATCCTCCACCCCGTGAGTTTTGCGGCGAGGCGGACGTTCTGTCCTCCCTTACCGATGGCGAGCGAGAGCTGGTCTTCGGCTACCACCACCTTTGCTTCGTGGGTTACCGAAACGTCAACTGATAGCACCTTTGCGGGGGAGAGCGCGTTTCCGATGTACTTTTCAAAATCTTCTGACCACTCGATGATGTCGATCTTCTCGTTGCCGAGCTCGTTCGTTACCGACATGACGCGGGTTCCGCGCTGGCCGACGGCTGATCCGACCGGATCAACTCCCTCTTCTTTCGATGCGACCGCTATCTTCGTACGGCTTCCGGGTTCGCGTGCGACGTTCTTGATCTCGACGGTTCCCTCGGCGATCTCCGGAACCTCGAGCTCGAAGAGCTTCGAGATGAACTTCGGGTGCGAGCGGGAAAGGATGATACCGGGGCGACGGGGGTCATCCTGAACGGCGACGACGAAGAACCGGAGGCGCTCACCGGCACGGTAGTGTTCTCCGGGGATGCACTCGTTGTAGAACATGATGCCGACCGCACGGCCGATGTCTACGTACACATTCCCGCGGTCGAAGCGTTGGATGATTCCGCTCACGATCTGCCCCTCTTTGTCTGCGTACTCGTCTCTGATAGATGAACGTTCTGCTTCGCGGATGTTCTGGAGCACCACCTGCTTCGCGGTCTGGGCCGCGATGCGACCGAAGTCTGCGTGGGTTTCGAGGAGGAAATCGAGTTCGTCGCCAACCTGAACATCGGACTTGAGGTCGCGGGCCTCGTCTAAGAATATGTGGCGGTCAGAGTTGTAGCGGGGGAGGAGCTCTTCGCTCGGGTTCTCCTGGTGTTCGAGAGCTTCATCCTCTTCGCTCACGATACGAACCTCGTCTGGGTTCACGACCGTCTTCACCTGCCAAAACTTGAGCTCTCCCGTTTTCGGGTCAAATTTTGCTTTCACCACCTCGCTCCGCTTTCGGTACTCTTTCTTGTAGGCTGCGGCGATCGCTGCCTCGAGAGCCGAAATAACCTTGTCTGCGGGGATGTTCTTTTCAGTTGAGATTTGCTGAATCGCTGCCCCGAGTTCCTTGAGATCCATCATGGTATTTGGTTGTTATATTAATAAAGCCGCTCTTTAAAGAGCGGATCGACTTTACGCAAATATTCTACCACAGGTAGGTGTGGGGTCAATAGCGCCCGGAGCCCAAAAAACGCAACCTACAAGGTCATCGTTCCGTTCGCCTTCTGCGGGTAGCTACCCCCGCGGAGCACCTCGAGGTACGTCGCAACCGCAATCATCGTGGCGTTGTCTGTGTTGAACGAGAGCGGTGGGACGATGAACGAGAGGCTCCTCTCAGAGGCTCCCCCTCGCAGCCGCTCGCGGAGCGCCCCGTTCGCGGCGACCCCCCCCGAGAGGAAGACACTCTTTGCGTTGTACTCTTTCACCGCTCGCCACGTTTTGTGTGCGAGGACTGCGACCGCGGCTTCTTGAAAGCTCGCCGCGATGTTTGATGTTTCTTTCTTGCGCCCCCTGGGCTCCATCGGGTTGTCGCGCAGGTGGTAGAGGACGGACGTTTTGAGTCCGGAGAAACTGAAGTCGTAGTTCTTATCGTGAACCATCGGCCGGGGGAAACCGATCGCGTGTGGGTTCCCGTTCTCAGCAGCCTTCTGAATTTCGGGGCCGCCCGGGTAGGGGAGCTTGAGCATCTTCGCCACCTTATCGAACGCTTCTCCCACCGCGTCGTCGCGCGTCTCACCAATTTTTTTCCACGAGGTGAGCGACTTCATCACGACGAGCATCGTGTGTCCTCCGGAGACGACGAGCGCGATTGCGGGGAACAGGTTCTTGAGCTCAGAGCTCGTCATCCGGAACGTGTTCTTTTCTACCTCTCTTGCTAACAGGAAGCTGTAGAGGTGCCCCTCGAGGTGATTTGCCCCGACGAGCTTTGCTTTCGGAAACGTTTCGCGGTGAAGCTTACTCGCAAACTCGATGCCCATCCAGAGCGCCGGTTCGAGTCCGGGTCCCACGGTTACCGAGAGCACGTCGATTTTTGTTTTTCCGATTGCGCGTGCAACCTTCTGGTACGATACCGGCAGGTTCTTCTCGTGCTCCCGCTTCGCAAGATTTGGGACGACGCCGCCCCACGGGCGGTGTACCTCAATTTGGGAGGCTACCGTGTTCGCGAGCACCTTGAATACGGGCGCACGTACCCCACCAGACGCCTCGACGAGCGCGAGCGCTGTCTCGTCGCACGATGTTTCTATGGAGAGGATTCTCACCTGGAGATTATCGGTCAGTTCTCTATAAAACTCAAAGGTTTTTGCACTTTTCGCTACCCTCGGGTAGATTGAGGGAAATCCTATGGTACGGTTCTCCGCACGTCGTTTTTGGGAAGTTTTACCCGGCGCCCTCTCGTGGGGAACCCTGGTTGGGCTCTCGATCCTCTCGTGGCGCTCTCCGGTTTTCGTCGCCGTCTTCATTG
>JAYSOF010000017.1:0-3324 GCA_043723165.1 bacterium | reverse complement strand
TCAACGTCCTTGAGCTTTGCTTTGAGGTCACGGATGAGCTCAGCACCCTCTTTCACCCGTTCGAGACCTTCCTCAACATCGATCTCTTTCTGCTGCTCGGATTCTTCACGGACCATGGTATCGAACGTTGCAATTTTTCCCCTCAGAAACTCGAAGACTGTGTCGTACGCCGGATCACCGGTGAGGAGTGTATCGAGCTCGTTCCGATCCTTCTCTGAAAGCTCTTTGAGTGCGCGGATTACAATCCGCTGGTTTACGACTTCGCCAATGCGCTCCATAACATCCGCTTGCTCTTCTGGCGAGAGAGCCTCGAAACCGAACGCCTTGATGAGATTTACCGTGAGTGTGTTTTCCATGGTTTTATTTAGTAGACGTCAGCTTTGGTTGAGGCGAGCTGTTGGATGAACGTATCAACCTTCGTGGCTTTAAAGGCTTCGAGTTCTTCCGGCGTTGAAGAATCAGCAATGAGCTTTATCTTTTTACTCTCGAGCACCGAGGCAAACTCTTTGAACCGCTCGTTGATGTTTTCAGCTGAGAGGACTGATCCCACGGTCATATCGTGGTACGCGGGGGTACCTGCAATCTCCTGTGAGAAACCGTAGTCCTCCCGAATGTCTTGGTAGATTTCTGCGGATTTAGCATGGAGCTCGTAGAGACGCTTCACGCTCTCTTCGATGCCGTCAATGAAGTACTTGCGTCCGTCACCCAGTTCTACCCCCTGCTTTTCGAGGCCGCTCACCATCGTCTTATAGTTCTCGATGTCAGATTTGAGCCCCTTCTCAACCATGGACTTCAGGATCTTTTCTTGCTCTTCGTAGCCGACCTTCGCAAACGTGCTGTGCAAAAATGCTAGGCTGAGCGGTCCATCTTGTTCTCCTGCTTGATCTACCCCGAGTGACCCGAGCTGTGCGCCGTGGAGCTTCCCGTGGAGAGCCTGGTACGCTTCAAAAGCTTTTGCGTTAGCTTCCATGGCTGCTCCTCTGGGCGCCCAGCTCTCAACCTGCTGGATGAACGGCGTGTGTTTTTCAAAACCTCCGAGCGAGATGCGCGATCTCAAGAACTCATCGAGGGTGAGCTTCTGGTCGAGCGCGGTTGGGCCCAACTCCCGTACGGTATTCAAGAGCTCCTGATGTTCGAGCACGAGCTTCGGGTCTCCGAATATATCAGCGAGCGTCCGCGTACGGAGCGGAACGTACTCGTTCCCAACGCCGAGCTTTTCAACAAACTCCCTGAACACATCCTGCGTTTCTTTGAACGCAGCTTGAGCCTCTTCGATCCTCTTCCAAGCTACCGCCGAGATATCGTGCGCGTTCCATAGCGCGAAGTTAAGATTATCGTGCTCGAGCGCAGCTACCGCCTGGTCGTGCTTCGTGAGGTTGCCGGTGAACTCACGAACCCTGTCCATGAACTGCTCTTGATTTGCGAGGGAGATGTTCCGCTTGATATCGAGGTACTTTTCGATATCTTCGGTGAAGTGCTCTATTCCCTCACCCTGAGTCACCACAAAAGCTTCCGCCTTTACCGGGTCAGCGATGAAATTCTGCGAGTGCTCGAGTACGTCGTGAACGTTCGCCTCAGAAACTTCGGTCGCCAACCCTTCAGCTCGGATTCCCCGTCCGTCGAAAGAGCTATCGAAACCCTGCGGAGCCTGGGAAGCTTCCGGTAGCTCACCGACGGAAACCGGACGCGTAGCTCCAGAACCTCCCTCGATGTTTATGTGGGGTTGCTCGGCAGGAACTACCCTGTTTCCACCGATAACCTCGGTTTGTTCAGATGCTCCGACTGGTTTCTGGAACTCATGAATGGAGAGCTCACTCTCTGCAACGTCGCGTGAACCGTACTCGGAGTTCTCATTGATGAATATTTTCGTACCAGCACTCTTCACATGGAAATCCGCGTTCTCGCCTATGTACCCGTGGTTGCGGAGAAAGAGGTTTGTCTTCTGCTCTGCCAAAATGTGGATCTGAGCTTTCGTAGCATTCGCGCCCAAACCGAACTTCGTCGGATCTTTAGCTATCACATCTTCGTACTGGCGGGCTACCGGATTCCAGAGACCCTCTCCCTTGTGCACGGTGGCGAGTTCGGTCACGCGCGTTTGCTCTTGGATCGCAGTCTCGTGGGCTGCGCGCTCGGCAGCTTCCTGTGCCGCCTTTTGAGCCGCAGCTTCGCGCGCTTTTGCTACAGCTGTTTCATCTACTTTAGGCCCTCCAGAGTTTCCTCCTCCCTTAGCTACCACCTGATCTGCATGTGCCCCACCCCCACCGCTAAAGAAGTGTCCCACGGCGTTCTCTGCTTGAGAGAGCACCCCAGCAGCTCCCACGCCGAGCGCGATGCCCGCACCGATCTTACCGGCGTTCTTCCAGTTTTCAGCATGAGCCTGAGCTTCAACGAACCCCTTGTTCTCTGCACCAATCGAAGAAAGGTTCTCTGTGAAATTATCTTTGTACTTCTCTGCGAGCGTACCCTCGTGACTCCGTAGATCCTTCGCTGTTTTCTTGCCCCACCAGGAATCGACAACCTTACCCAAACCCTGAATCACGCTCCCCGTCAGCATACCTCGCGCAAAACGCATTCCGAACAAGAGCGGTACGCCAGCTGTCATCGTTATCGCCGATCCGAACGCAAACGCAGCACCGGTAGAAACGGTCGCTCCGATTGCCCAACGTGCGGCTTTAGGGAGCTTGGCGTACGCTTCGAGAGCTTTACGTGCCACACCTCGCTCCTTAGGAGGCCACCCCTCTACCTGAGCTGACTGCAGTTTCTTATTTTCGGAGGTGAAGAATTCACTCAATACTTCAGCGCGGAGAGATACTTTCAGTTTCTCCTTTCCATCTGGAAACAAATCTCCCGCCTCGATGTCACGAGATTTGTTCTCGTAGAACTTCTTTGCGAGGGTAACCCGCACCTCTTCGTACGCTTTCCTCGAAGCACCGACGCTCGCGAGCTTCGCGCTATCCTGATTGTTCTTCCTGAACGCACCGTTCAGGTCGAGGTAATCGGTGTTCCGCGTGATGTACTCGTTGCGCGCTCCGACGAATTCGCTCGCCTCCTGAGCGCCCTCCGCATGACGCAACTTCACCATTTCATCAACCTCTCGGTTCACAGCAATCGCCTCGCTCTGTGCGAGGTCTACCTCAGCTCTCTCGTAGTGCGATGCTTCAACTCCCTTTTTACCCAAACCCTCTGCACCCGAAAGCGCTTCCGCACGCCGTTTCAAACGGTTTGCTTCCTCCGCAGCGAGCCACTGATCTTCGATGCGCGTGGAGGCGGGAGCTTCTGGCTTCTCGCTGAAGTCACTCAAGAGCGGCTCAGGTTGCTCGGATG
>JAYSOF010000016.1:0-1151 GCA_043723165.1 bacterium | reverse complement strand
CCCCCATCGGGTTCACGTACGCACTGAGACTCGCGGCGAGATTACTCCCCGCGTTGATCGCCCTCTCGAACGTTTCCAGGAGGGTCATACCCTCCATCGTCGCCGGTTCTCCATACATGGCTCGCGTGCCGAAATTGCAAACGTTATGGAGTTTAGAGCCGTGAGGGTTGCTCCCCGTGAACACTCCGGTAGCACTACAGATGCCACTCGAGTAGCCGGTCTCAGCGTAGACGGTCGAGTCGTCCACGTAAAACGCACACGCACTACACGCGTGTGGACGTTGACCGACTGACGACTCGGGAATGTCGAACGGCCAGTTCTCACGAGGCACGTATGCGCTGAAACTCGCGAACGCTGGCAGACTCCCCTCCTCGACGTTTTCGTGCGTGTAGTTGCTGCAATCCTCGGCGAGTTGTTCGAGGAGAATCTGGTTCACCTTTTCTCCGCGCCTAGGAATGCCTAAGACGTGGAGGCGTTTCTGGCACACTGGCGCGCCGATATGGATTCCATCGAATCTCGAGCCAACCATCGACTCGTCGACGTAGTGCGAGCACTCTTTGCATGATCGAGGGGCAATGCCCTCTTGAGTTGGTTCAGTGTTCATGAGTTTATTTCTCTTTTCTGTTGTGGGTTCTTAGAAGAAATCGCGGAGTTGTGCGATAAGTAGTCCAATCAGCACCCAAAGAGTGATGCTGGCCGGAATAGCTACGATGAGTCCGGCGAGGAAACTTCCGAACGAATCATTCGGAATCTCGTCGTTCTCGACATGAGTTTTGTAGGCACTCGGTGGAATGCCTATGCTCGCGCAGTGTGCGTTGAGTTCCTCGCGTTGGATGCGAGCACGAGATTTCAAGCCCTCGACCTCGTCGAAGATGAGGCGTTGAATGCGCGCCTCTATCTTTTCGATGCCGATGTTGTGCATCTCTGTTGCAATGATGTGGTCAACGAGATCGCCAGAGTTGAGCAACGCGTCGCGCTCCTCGATCATGGATTGCTGGGTCTCGAGCAGGTCTTGAAGTTTGCTCTTGCGAACAACTCCTTCACCCTCGAGTTCTTGGTTGAAGTACACGAGATCACTTCCTCTTTTTTGTAGATGGTTCATAATAGAGTCCAGGTGGAACTCCGCGGGGAAGCGCAGGAGGGTTAGTCCT
>JAYSOF010000015.1:0-3722 GCA_043723165.1 bacterium | reverse complement strand
GCCCATACCGCCGCTACCCCCTCCGAACATTCCACCCCCGCCGAGCCACCACGGGGGAATTTTTGTACCCCCGGTAGATTTGTGCTTCTCGTACGCACGGGAAACGACAAAATCGAAGATTAGTCCCACCGGGATAAACACGGCAATCGCAATTACCCCCGCGTAGAGGAAGCCGTTCCAGAGACCAATCACCACACCCACGATAGCCCCCAAGACGCCACCCGCCCACCACGATTTTGAGCGCGCGAGAATACTCGTAATCCAGATCGGAACGAAAAAGATGAGCCAGAACCACTCGCGCACTGGAATCCGGCTCATGGCGTCCCCCACGTTCCCCGCGGGCACCTCGAGCTCTCCCCCGTTAAGAACCGTAGAAATCGAACCGACCGCCTCACTCAACCCCTCGTAGTACGCACCGTTCTTAAAGTTCGGCAGAATTTTATCCCGAATGATCCGGTTCGTTACCGCGTCGGTCAACGTCCCCTCGAGACCGTACCCGACCTCAATGCGGACCGCTCGGTCGTCCCGCGAAACCAGGAGGAGCGCCCCGTTATCTTTTTTCCTGTCTCCGATTCCCCAATCCTCAAAAAGCTTCACCGCAAAGTTTTCAATCGTATCTCCCCCGAGCGAGGGAACGGTTACCACCGCGAGCTCTGCCGTCGTAGAAGCCCTGAGGAGGGATACCTTCGCGGTGAGCTCGGTCACCTCACCCGGCGCGAGCATCTCCCCGAAATCGGAAACGAACCCCCTCGGCGCCCCAGGGTTTGCGTACGCAAAAACCGCCAACGGCGCGCCGAGCACCGTGGCGGTCAGGAAGCCGATCGCGAGAACGCGGAACGGCGCCATAACGGTCTTAGAAGTTAACCTTCGGAGCCGTCTCGGCACCAGCCTGTGCCTCAAAGTACGAGCGCTCGCCGAAACCGAAGATGGAAGCGATTACGCTCGACGGGAACACCTTAACCGAAACGTTCAGAGATTTTACCGCGTCGTTGAAGCGCTGACGCTCAACGCTCACACGGTTCTCGGTACCCTCGAGCTGGGACATGAGGGTCTGCACCGTCTCAGAAGACTTGAGCTGGGGGTAGTTCTCTACCACGACGAGGAGGCGGGCGAGGGCGGTCTCAACCGATCCGGCTGCCGTCGCCTTCTCATCCACACTCTTCGCTCCGCTGTACCGCGTGCGGGCTTCCGCGAGGGCGGTGAAAATAGACTGCTCCTGCTTCATGACACCCTTCACCGACTCCACGAGGTTCGGGATGAGGTCAAAGCGACGCTGGTACTGCGACTCAACCTGCGCCCACTGACTGTCTACGGATTCGTTCTTCCCGACCAACCCGTTGTACCCCGCGATAGCGTAGAGAGCTACCACCACCAACACGCCTACGATTATGAGCCAGGTTTTCTTCGTCATAGGAACATTATACACCAGAAGCTCGGGGGGGTATAAAAAACCGCCCGATGCTCTGGGCGGCTTCCTTCCCCCTACCCCTCAACGTGCAGCCAGCCCATAGCAATGAGCTTAGCCACAAACTCTTCTCTTTCTCTCCCCGAAAGGGCCCCATCGATTAACGTCTGGATGGCGCTCGCTTCGAGAATTCCTACGTCCGGGTGCGCTCTCAGAAAATCCATCTCGAGCTTCGAGAATAAAGCTGATTCGAGTGAGTAGTCTGTGAACGCCTCGTACGTCATCGGAACCGCGACCTTCAGGATGCTCGCGATCGCCTCGGCGAACACCCGTATCTCGTACTGGGCATGCGAATCGAGGCGGAGCTTCAGGAAGTGCATCAGGTTGTGGAGATCCATCTTCCAGTAGCACTCTGTGTACGTGGCGACGGGGAGACCCACCCGAGCCACCTCTTTCGCGAGACCGAGGTTCAAGAACCCATCGTAATCGGCGTACTGAGAACGGTACCCATCCTTGAGCTTGCCGATGATGATTTCCTGATCCGTGTCCGGCAGCGACTCGCTCCGACCCTGCTTGTTCGTTTTCGACTGACCCTGGAGCACGCTCTTCTCGGGAAGGTAGAACTCATCCTTGAGAACCGAGTAGCGACCAGAGTACTCGTTCATGTTTGCCGTACGGTGACGCACCCACTGGCGCATCACGAAGATCGGCATCTTGATGTGGAACTTGAACTCCACCATCTCGAACGGCGTCGTGTGACGGTGACGGAGCAGGTACCGGATGAGCACCCGATCTTCGCTCAGCTTCTTCGTCCCCTTACCGTACGAAACACGAGCCGCCTGAACGATCGCGTCGTCTGACCCCATGTAGTCTACGAGACGCACGAACCCATAATCGAGACACTGAATCGGACGGTACAACCAACTCTCCGCCCCCGGACTCACCTTCCTCCGAGTCATGGTAGACTCGTCAGGTACTTCCTGTTGAACTTCCATAAAACCTCCCTGGTGTGAAAAAGAATCAATTAGTTTTTTCAGCTGCTGGCTGGACCATACAACAAGAACCGCCCCTTAGCAAGGACGGTTCTCTTACTCCTCTCTGCACCTAAAATTCTACCGAAACTAGTAGTCCATACCACCCATCGGGTTACCGTGAGCGTGCGGGTCTTCCTTCTTCGGAACCTCCGTCACCGCTGCCCCAATCGTGAGGTAGTTAGCAGCAACAGAGACGGCGTTCATGAGCGCAGTCTTTGTTACCTTCAGCGGGTCAATTATCCCCGCAGCCTTCAGATCATCGATCTTGTTGTTCATCGCGTTGAAGCCCTTCCAGATATCACCCGCCTTCCGGGCGCGGAGCTCGGCAATCACCTTGCTCGGAGACTCACCGCTGTTCGCCGCAATTGCGGAAATCGGAGCTTCCATCGCACGAGCCAAAATTTGAAACGCCGCCTTCGACTCATCGGATGAGCCCTCGTTCTCGCCGATCGAGAGGCGTGCGTTGAAGAGCGCGGTTCCTCCTCCCGGGATGATTCCGTCTTCCATCGCGGCACGCGTAGCGCCCACCGCATCTTCAACACGCTGCTTGAGCTCCTTCTGGGCTGACTCGGTCGGCGCGCCTACCTTGATGACCGCGACGCCACCCGAGAGCTTTCCGAGGCGCTCCTCGAGCTTCTCCTTATCGTACTCAGATTCTGTCTTCTTGATCTGCGCACGGATCTGTCCGATGCGCGAATCGATCGCCCCACGGTCACCCTTACCACCCACGATCGTCGTATCATCCTTCGTCGAGACGACGCGGTGCGCGTGACCGAGCTGCTCGAGCGTCAACACGTCGAGCTTCTTTCCGAGCTCATCAGAGATAAACTCAGCTCCGGTCACCGTCGCGATATCCTGGAGGAGCTCCTTCTTCCGGTCACCGAAGCCCGGAGCCTTCACCGCGAGCACACTGAACGTACCGCGAAGCTTGTTCAGCACGAGCGTCGTGAGCGCCTCACCCTCTACCTCATCGGCGATGATCACGAGCTCTTTCCTTCCGCTCGCGACAACCTTCTCGAGGAGCGGGAGGATTTCCTGGATCGACGAGACCTTCTTGTCGGTCACGAGGATGTACGGGTCTTCCAAAACGGCATCCATGCGCTCCTGGTTCGTCGCCATGTACATCGAAACGTACCCGCGATCGAACTGGAGACCCTCGACCACCTCGTACGAGTTCTCGAGCGTGTTCGAATCTTCAATCGTGATGACACCTTCACGGCCCACCTTCTCAATCACCTCCGCGATGAGCTTGCCGATCTCCTGATCCTTAGCGGAGAGCGCAG
>JAYSOF010000014.1:0-1225 GCA_043723165.1 bacterium | reverse complement strand
AATCTGATTCATCGAGCTCGATCTCCTCAAGATCGCTGAAATCCATGTGAAGTAGGTTGAACTTTACATCAAGTGACGCGCTTCTACAAGGGTGACCCTCGCTGTGAAACCATCTCACGCCCCCGTCGCTGTCAAACAGAACGACTGAGCTCGAGCGCGTTCCGAACGCGTCCTCATCAGCATGAACGCACACCGAATGGTAGGGTCCCATCCCGTGGTCGAAATGGTCAGACAACGTCGTAAGAAGCTTATGAAGGAGCAAAGTGTCTCCGTCGTCCTCGTCAACCGTGGACGCAAGCGCCGTCGCGTGGTTCACTTTGCGCTGATACGCTCTACCTGGCCCGTGGTCGTTGGAGACAACGTGGATTCCCTTCTGCAGGTGCTCGACCTCAACGGGTCCCCCGTGGAAACGTGCAAGAAACAGTGCCCCAACGCGCCCGAAGACGAGGTTGAACGGGTTATAATCGCTTGGCTCGAGGGTCGTCAGGTAACGTGTGAATGCCCCGTGTTCCGCAAGCTTGAGACACCTGTCGACAACTGTCCCTCGAGACTTCTTTCCTGGAAAGTGACATCCATCGTCTTGGTTGGTGATCCCAGCGAACCAGCCCCCAGAGACCGCTCCGATCCATGTGCCCCCGCGCTGCAAGTCACGTGTTGAGACGACGAACGGACCGTGTCCCGATTGCTCGGGTGGACCGCTCGCTCGCACGTATAGCTCGTCACGGTTTGCGGCGACAACGAGCGGGTATCGCTTGTGAAGCTCGTTGAGAACGATGAGCGTGCACACGTTAGTTCTTCTTCCTTTGGGGTCTCATCGTGATTCAGCGTGCCAAACGATGCGTTCTTTGCCATCGTCAGAGAAGCAGTGGAACTTCCAGAGGTTTTCAGCGATGTAATCTCGAGACCCGTAACGATCTGGAGCGCAGATAGCTCGGAGAGCGGCTTGCTGCGCAGCAAGCGTTTTATCGGCGTCGTTGACGATTGCAGCGACACCAATCGCGATCATCACGATTCCTACCACTAGGACCTCCTCGGCCCACCAGTTCGTTACGTGGCGCTTCACACACTCCTTCGCTCTCTCGAACCAAGATTGAACGTGAGGATCGTGTTCGTGCTCTCGCTCAGCTGGTGAGCGATACGGCGTACCCTTGTCACACATGGATGAGATTGCTCCTGTTGTAGGATGACAGTACACTCGTGACAGAAGAGTCTACACGCGCCTGAT
>JAYSOF010000013.1:0-1027 GCA_043723165.1 bacterium | reverse complement strand
TACCACTGAGCTACGCGCCGGTCATGCTCGAGAGCCCATTACCCACCGCACCGATAAGGATAAATGAGAACACACGAAACTTCAAGAAAAACCCCCGCCGAAGCGGGGGTAAGATCAAGGTCATGCTCAACTTACGCGCAGAGCCGCAGAGTGCTGAACATCCCAGCGATCATCGAGCCAGTAGCAGCGCCAGCTCCACCTGTCGCCACCCCAACAGAGGCAACGCACCCACAAGGCGCAGTTCAAGTCACGGTAGATCGTGCCCCAGAAGAAGATGCAGCGGATGCGACCCTCGTCATCCCGCTTCCAGTCCTCGGGGATGAGTTCGGGATGGGTGAGAAGGTAATCAAGGACGTATGCGTTTAGAATGAGCTTTCCTTCGAGCTCCTTACGGAGCTCATTGCCCGAGATTTTATCGCCTTTGCGCTGCGCCTCGGAGAGATAGAGCTTGATCTTTGTGGGATCGAGCTCGAACTGACCGCTCTTCTGGTGCTCCTCGATGCTCCAGCCGTCGGGAATATACGGAGCACCATCGCAGTCGATCGTGGGGAAGGGAGGCCTTTTCCACATTGGACACCCCTCATTCACAAACTTCACGAGGCGCTCACGCGCCCTGGGGTCATCGATGGGCACTTGCAGCGCGTCGAACACAAGGCCCGCATCGAAAAGTCGACGCATGCACTCGTTTGTGCGACCGAGCACCTGGCTCGGCGTGAGATTTTGGTTCGCAATGGGATTTACCATCGCACACCTCCTTTATGAATGTACGGGGATCCGCCCCGCGCGGTTTGTTAAAGAACACACTTTTTATACTACATTGAGATAAATGTGTCAAACAAAAACCGAGCGTTCATCGTGATGAGTGCTCGGTGAGTGCCGTACCGTTATGCGGTTACTTTTTCTCTGGGATGCACGAGGCCGAATTTTTTGATGAGTGCGTAGAACTCATCCTGTTCCAGTGTTTCTTTTTCAATGAGTGCCTCCGCGATCGCATTCAGTGCCTTTCGATGTTTTGTCACAACTGCTT
>JAYSOF010000012.1:0-16426 GCA_043723165.1 bacterium | reverse complement strand
TCTCGATCGAGAAATGTTTGAGGGTGTCTGAATAGGGGAAGCTACCGAGGGATAGAGTGGAATCCGTGAATGGGTTCTGAGAGAACGGACGGGTCAGGCTCTTTCCAGTTAATTTTTGTTGTGGGTTGCTCTCTATTAGTTGTAGAATGAGTTCGTTATAAAAACTTCCACACGATAAATGTCACGAAAGAAAAACGGAAAGAGGAGGGGCAAGGAAACGACTGACGAGCCACGGAGACGGGGAGGGGACAAGAGCGGCGTGTGGCACCTCCACGAGGACCTCCACCCGGAAACCCGGAAGAGCCTCTTCATCATCATCTTCATCGCGCTCGGCATCGTGCTCCTCCTCGCGGGGCTCCACCAGGCCGGTCCGGTGGGGGAGTGGTTCTACTCGATCATGCAGAAACTTTTCGGGTGGGGTTACTACATCCTCCCCCTCGTCTCGTTCATACTCGGGCTCTCCTTCCTCTCTCCCGACCAGCAGAAATTTTTTGGTCTCCCGCTCGTCGGTGGAATCGGCTTCACGCTCACCGGCCTCGGGCTCATGGACATCGCGAGCTCGGATAGCGCGGGGTTCATCGGTCGCGTCGTCGGATCACTCGAGTCACCGTTCGGCACGGTGACCGCTGTCGTGATACTCGCGACGGTACTCTTGGGTTCGGTGATGGTCATCTTGAATAAACCTCTCAAGCTCTCGCTCTTCAAAAAGAGCGACGAGGTTGAAGGAGCGGAGGAAGATGAAATTGATATCACCGTTCCCGAAGAACCTGAAGATCAAGAGGTGAGGCCTGCCCCGAAAGAAAAACGGAAAGAGAAGGGGAGTGACGAGCTGAGCGTGAAAGATATGAGCACCGAGATTCCGCTCGGCGCAGCGCTCACCTCAAAACCGATTCACAACTACGTACCACCGCCAGCCTCACTCCTCACGTCGTCCGTTGAGAAGCCTACGATCGGTGACCTACGCGGAAACGCGAACGTCATCAAGCGCACACTCGAGAGCTTCGGCATTTCCGTCGAGATGGGAGAGGTGAACGTGGGCCCAACCGTCACGCGCTACACGCTCAAGCCCGCAGAGGGGATGAAGCTCTCGCGCATCACCTCGCTCGGGCAAGACCTCGCGCTCGCGCTCGCCGCACACCCGATCCGCATCGAGGCTCCAATCCCCGGTAAGTCCCTCGTCGGCATCGAGGTGCCGAACAAGGCAGCTGCGCTCGTCCGCCTCGGGAGCATGATCCTGTACCCAGAGTTCCAGAAGTCCGACCCGCTCACCTTCGCGCTCGGACGGAACGTGCAGGGTGAACCGATCTTCGTGAACATCGCGAAGATGCCGCACATGCTCATCGCCGGCGCGACGGGTTCCGGTAAATCGATTACCGTGCACACGCTCATCATCTCGCTCCTCTACAAGAACTCGCCCGACATGCTCCGCTTCATCATGATCGACCCGAAGCGCGTCGAGCTCTCCATCTACAACAACCTCCCGCACCTCGTCGCCCCCGTCGTGACCGAGAACAAGAAGGCAATCGGCGCGCTCCGCTGGGTTATCCAAGAAATGGATAGGCGGTACGTACTCCTCCAGGAAGCTGGCTCGCGCGACATCAAGAGCTACAACAAGTCAGCGTCCGAGAAGCTCCCGTTCATCGTCGTCGTGATCGATGAGCTCGCCGACCTCATGACGACCTTCGGCAGGGAAGTCGAGGGTTCAATTGTCCGCCTCGCACAGATGGCGCGCGCAACTGGCATCCACCTCATCGTCTCGACGCAACGTCCGTCGGTTGAGGTCATCACCGGTCTCATCAAGGCAAACATCACCGGACGCATCGCGCTCCAGGTTGCGAGCCAGATCGATTCACGAACCATCATTGACTCTGCCGGCGCCGAGAAGCTCCTCGGGAGTGGTGACCTCCTCCTCCAGTCAGCTGAGCTCTCGAAGCCACAGCGCATCCAGGGCTGCTACCTCACCGAAGAAGAGATTAAAGCGGTCACGAAGTTTATCATCAAGAACAATGAGCTCCCGAACGAGGTGATCCCACTCGAGAGCGGAGAAGACGGGAGCGGGAGCCCACTCCCACTCTTCGATGCAGCTGCCGCAGACGGTGACGACGATGAGCTCCTCCCCGAAGCGCTCGAGCTCGTGCGGAGCGCACAGAAGGCCTCCGCCTCGCTCCTCCAACGTCGCCTGAAGGTCGGGTACGCGCGCGCGGCCCGGCTCCTCGACATCATGGAAGAGAAGGGTATCATCGGACCGGGTGATGGCGCGAAGCCACGCGAGGTCCTCATAGGGAACGAAAATGAATAACCACACCGAACACACGCAAGAACCTGGACGCATGGGCACACACCTCGCAGAGGCGATGCGGGTGAAGGGGATGAGCACCGAGAAGCTCGCACAGACTACGAACATCTCCGAACGGTTCATCGACCTGATCATCGAAGAGAAGTACAGCAAACTCCCCGCGGCCCCGTACCTCCACGGGTACATCGTCCGCATCGGCGAGGTGCTCGGAATCGACGGTGAGGCTCTCTGGGGAGAACACCTCGCGCACGAGTCCGCCGTATCTCGCTCTGGTCCATCCGACCTCCTACCCGGAACAGACCGCTTCCAGCTCCCGTTCGGACGGAGGACCATCATCGCGCTCGTCGTCAGTGGGGTGATACTCCTCTACGTAGCGTTCCGGTTGCCCGGGGTGTTCGGCAAACCAGAGCTCACCCTCTCGTTCGAAGACGGTGTCATCGTAACCACTTCAACATTCGTGCTCTCGGGGAGCGCCGATCCCAAGGGAGAGCTCACCGTAAACGGGGAAGTTGTGTACCCGAACGGCGACGGAACGTTCACGAAGCAGGCCAACCTCATCCCAGGATTCAACACCTTCACGGTCAGCGTGAAACGGATCATGGGAGCGGAGAGTTCCCTCGTGAAACAGGTTTTCTTCAAAACAGCACCAACATCGACATCCCGCAACAAACCAGCAGCTGACGAGGGTGGAACAAGGATGACCGGTAGCGCGACGGGAACGGAAACGATACAATAGGAACCAACACGTACACACCATGGCACCAAAAAAAGACCAGAAGGAAAAAGATGGCACCCAGCGTGAACTCGAGACGCTCATGGAGTCACTCCAGTCCCGTTTCGGAGAGGGGGCGATCATGAAGCTCGGGGAAGCGCACAAGGCAAACGTCGAAACCGTATCATCTGGATCGTTCTCGCTCGACCTCGCCCTCGGAGGCGGACTCCCCAAGGGACGAATCATCGAAATCTATGGCCCCGAGAGCTCCGGAAAGACGACACTCGCGCTCCACGCGGTCGCTGAGACACAGCGCACCGGCGGTAAGGCAGCGTTCATCGACGCAGAGCACGCGCTCGACCCCGAGTACGCGGCGCGCATCGGCGTGAAGACGAAAGAGCTCATCATTTCACAACCAGACAACGGAGAAGAAGCACTCAACATACTCGAGAGCCTCGTCCGATCGAACATCATCAACATCGTCGTCATCGACTCCGTAGCCGCGCTCACCCCCCGCGCTGAGATCGAGGGGGAGATGGGTGCCCAGCACATGGGGCTCCAGGCGCGACTCATGAGCCAGGCGCTCCGGAAGCTCACCGCAATCGCCGCTAAGTCAGGGACGATCATCGTATTTATCAACCAGATCCGCTCGAAAATCGGCATCGTGTACGGAAATCCCGAGACGACCCCCGGCGGGCTCGCGCTCAAGTTCTACGCATCGGTCCGCATCGACATCCGCCGGTCTGCACAAATCAAGAAGGGAGACGACATCATCGGCAACCGTATCAAGGCGAAGGTTGTGAAGAACAAAGTTGCTCCGCCGTTCAAGATCGCCGAGTTCGACATCATGTACGGTACGGGCATCTCGTACGAGAGCGACCTCCTGAACACTGCCGTGAAGTACGGGGTCGTCAAGAAGGCCGGCGCGAGCTACAGCTGGAACGGTGAAAAACTCGGCATCGGTTTCGATGCTGTCTGCAAGAAGCTCAAAGAAGACAAGAAATCAGCGAGCACAATCGAGAAGGAAACCGGGAAAGCCGCTGAGGCTCACCAAGCGGGTGAGGGAGTTGAGCCAGAGGCAGGTGAGTAGCTCTCTAAATAAAAACACCCCGACGGTCGGGGTGTTTTTATTTACAGGTTCAGCTTGTAGAAGTTTTCGAAGAGTGCGGCCACGAGAACCGGACCCGTACCTCCGGGAGTCGGCGTGTACGAAAAATCTTTAAGTTCGGGATTTCTGCTCTCGGTCGGAACCTCAAAATCACCGGACGTTTTTTCACCCTTCGTCCCGTAACCGAAATCTATGACAATCGCACCAGGTTTGAGGTTCTGAAACCCGATGAGGTTCGGCACCCCCACACCTGAGACAATCACATCCGCCTCGCTGATTCGATCTAGCCCATCACCCAGATCGAGCGCGATAACCTCACGGGCCCGTCCCGTAAACCATGAAACGACCGGAGCGCCAACGAGGAACCCGCGAGAACCTAGAACGGCGACAATCTTCCCCAAGAGCCACCCATCGAGCTCTGGTCCCGTAACACCGACACAATCTTCGAGCACCTCGCGCACGGCGATAACAGACGGAGAGAAGACCCCAAAGCTGCTGCTCTCGAGCCCAATAACGTCTACATCTTTTTCTCTGACCAGTTCGGCGAGCACCGTAGCGCGGTCTACCTCAGCAGGGAGGGGGAGCTGCACGACGACGCCACCACAGAGCGGGTTCCGTGAGAGCTCACCGATGCGCGCCGCGACCGAAACCGTATCAGCTCCAGCGGTGAGCACCCGCACCTCAACGCCGAGCTCTCTCGCAACTTTTTCTTTCGCACGAACGAACGATTCGGTAGCCGTGTCCGGCTTCACGGTAACGATTGCGAGGAACCGATCAGGGTGGGGGAGCGAGCCCAAGCGCCCGAGAATTTTTTTCGCAATCCGTTTTCCGTCGATAGCTTCCATCCTCCTAGCGTCCCACGAAGATGAGCGGGACGTACGCCATCACGAACGTGAGGATGAGGAGCCCGACGAGGATAACCGTAACGATTCGTTTCTTTCCCATTAACGGAATGGTACTACCCATTTAGCTTCTACTCAACACCCAAATAAAAATCCCCGACATTCAGTCCGAGGATTTGCCATACGCGTACCTTCCGCCCCTTGCGGTTCCATTCAGAACTCTCAAAACTTTTGCGCACACCATCGTGCTCCCCACAAACCTCTTCCGCACCGAAAAGGGGATTACTTTGAGCCTCCTCACCGAACCTACAATTTTAGAACGGAGTCCGATAATAGATTCATCACGCTTACGGGCATTGAGAATTTTCTCAACCGCGCGCGGGAAATTCTTCCGAAGCCTGTTCGTAAACCTCAGCTTCCTGAGTGATTCAGCTGAGAGATCCTCAATCTTCCGATCAGGACCCATTTCGTACCACGAAAAAAACGGCGAACTACCCATAGCGAGCCTCCTTTCATTTTTGTCCTCCTGCTACCCGCGAGTATAGCACCTCCAACTAAAATTAGAAAAGACCGGCGGGAGGTGGCGGTACCTCGTGAAAATCCGCAAAGTCTACCTTCGCCATCTCGGCGCTATCGCGCCGTGGAATCCAGAGGAACCGCTTCGTGAGCATCTGGTCGTACACCTCTTTCGTAACCTTCACATCCTGGAGGCAGTACGATTTGAGCTTCTCCATCTCGCCGTTCCGGTAGTACTCAACCGCATCGAGGCCGTGACCACTCTTCCCGACGCCCAGGTTCGCCTCAGCGAGGAGGCCGAGCCCGATGCGCCGTCCGTACCGCTTCTCGATCTCTTCTAAAATATCGATGTGGGGGATTGAGGCGATGTTGAACTTGAAGTACTTTTCGAGCACCGGCACGTCGAACTTCTTGCTGTAGAAACCGACGATGACGTACGCGCGCTGGAGGAGCTCACCCAACTTATCCATCTCGTGCTCGTCAAAACAGTAGTACCTATCTTCGTTGTACGAGTACACGCCGACAACCGAAACCTCGAGGAGGTCTGTGCGGTTGTTGCCACCTACATCCTGGAAGGTGTTCTTCGTCTCGATGTCGAATACCAACTTATCCTTTGCGGACATGAAAGGAAGCATATAACTCAAAACTGAGCGTGTCAAAAAAGATGAGGGGTTTGCCCTCAACCCTTCAAATCCCAGACACGAGGCACACGGGTGTCCCGTGCAAAGTGTGAAACAAAACACCCTTACGGGTATTTTGTTTAGTGTGCGCGCTTTCTGGAGTTCGACTTCGCCTCTCGTCGCGCCAGTCGCACTCTTCGGGCTAGCCACCAGCTCACGCGTTTTGTCTGGTGACAAAACGACGCTCCGCTGTTCGAATCCCGAACGCAACACACGCAGGTGCGTTGCTCCAGCGCAAACGTGAGAGAGACACCCATTCGGGTGTCTCTCTACATTGTGCGCGCTGAGGGATTCGAACCCCCGACCTTCGCTGTGTAAAAGCGTTGCTCTACCACTGAGCTAAGCGCGCATTGATTTGTTAACCTCCGTCGGCCCGCCAGGATTCGAACCTGGAACCAGTCGTGTATAAGACGACTGCTCTACCGTTGAGCTACGGGCCGTACAGGAAAACTATCGCCGGCTCCGGGGAACGTGTCAACCAGCGGGTAGCCCCTCAAGCAGGACGGACCTTGAGGCTCCCCACGAGCTCGTTGAACTCTTCGTGCTCAATCGTCTCATCCGCTAGGAGCCTCTCTGCGATTGCATCGAGTGCCTTCCGCTGCTTCGTGATGATACCACGCGCGGTAGCGAGTGCCTTTCCGATAATCGAGTTGATCTCCTCATCGATGACCGTGCCGAGGTTCTCAGAGTAGTCGCGCGGGGAACCGATGTCCTTACCGAGGAAGGTGAGTGACTGGTCCTTTCCGAACGACCGGGGACCGAGGCGCTCGCTCATCCCGTACTGCGCGACGATGCGGTGAGCAACTTCTGTCGCGTGCTCGATGTCGTTCGATGAGCCCGTCGTGATGTCTCCGAAAACGAGCTGCTCAGCAGCGTAACCTCCGAACGCGACCGCAAGGTCAGCGAGGAACTGCGAACGGGTCTTGAGCCGGCGCTCTTCGATTGGCAGGTGGAGCGTGTACCCGCCCGCAAACCCACGGCTCACGATTGAAACCTTGTGCACCGGGTCAGCATCCTTGAGTGATGCCGCGACGAGCGCGTGACCCGCCTCGTGGTACGCGGTCACCCGCTTCTCTCTCTCTGATATTGCGCGACCCGTACGTGCCGGACCCAAGAGAACCTTCTCGATAGATGAGAGGATGTCGAGCTGCACGATCTGCTTCCGGTTTGCCCGAGCTGCGAAGATTGCCGCCTCGTTCAAGAGGTTTGCGAGGTCAGCACCGGAGAACCCCGGGGTGCGCACCGCGACAGCCCTCAGGTTCACCTCCTTCGTGAGCGGTTTACCCCTCGCGTGTATCTTCAGAATTTCTTCACGGTCGTTCAGGTCCGGCATATCGAGCACAACCCTCCGGTCGAACCGTCCCGGGCGGAGGAGCGCACTATCCAACACATCTGCCCTGTTCGTCGCCGCCATAACGATGACGTTCGTATCGCGGTCGAACCCGTCCATCTCAACCAAGATCTGGTTCAGCGTCTGCTCGCGCTCATCGTGCCCTCCCCCCAACCCCGTGCCGCGCTCGCGCCCGACCGCATCGATTTCATCGATGAACACGATCGACGGAGCTTGACGCTTCGCGGTCTGGAAGAGGTCGCGAACCCTCGAGGCTCCCACACCCACGAACATCTCTACGAACTCAGAAGCAGAGAGGTGGAAGAAGGGGACACCACTCTCGCCGGCAACAGCCCGAGCGAGCATCGTCTTTCCGGTTCCCGGGGAACCGACGAGGAGCACCCCGCGCGGAATCTTCGCGCCGATGTCCAAAAACTTCTTCGGGTGCTTCAGAAAATCAACAACCTCATCGAGCTCCTGCTTCGCCTCGCGGAGACCCGCGATGTCCTTAAAGGTCACCTTATCTTTCGATCCCGCAAAGAGCCGTACGTTAACCTTCCCGAACGTCATCGCCTGGTTCGCCCCGCGGTTCGCTTGGCGGAACATCCAGAAGAATAGGAGCGCCATGAGCACCACCGGCAAGAGCACAGGAATGAGCACAGAGCTCCAGTACCTAGCTCCCGACGGATCTTCGAACGAGATATCAACGGCCCGTAACTTTTCCGGCAGCACCCCGTAGTTCTTGAGCATCTCAGAGAGGCCGACGCCCGCCTCCTTCTCTGATTCAGCCTTCGTGCCGTCCTTGAACTCTACCGTGAGCGCATCGTCTGAGACAACCACACCCTTCACCTGACCGCTATTGATGCGCTCGGCGAGCACACCAACAGAAACCTTGGCTACGCCTGGAGCGGAGACTCCCGAAACGAGCGACAGGAGAACCGCGACAACGGTGAACGTTACGATTGCGATTGCGATGTTTCGGAGAAAGTGTTTCATGTGGTTATTGGAGAATCTATCACAATATACAGTGCCCCGCGGCAGATTCCAAGTTCTGGGAACTGTCGTAAACGCCAAATAAAAACGATCCGGTGTTCCGGATCGTCGTACTAATAGCATTCGAGGCACCGCACCTTCATGCCGCCACTTTTTTCTCTCTGTCGAGTGCACCAATTATTTCCTTTATTTCTTTCTTAGCTGCCTTGAAGTCTGCGTCGCGATCGAACTCGCGGACCTTGACCGGCTGAGCTCCTCCGAGCCCGCTCAAGAAGATTGAGAGGGAGATGGATTCCTTCTTCGCCCCAATCTTGTAGGAGTACCTACCGTGAATAAACTTCTTGGCTGCACACTCCACAGATTGGAATGCACACTGAACTTCTCTCGAGAGATGTACCTTTGGCATACTGCGCCTTTCGCTTAGTTCCTAAAATAGTTGTTTAAAAGAGCTTTCCATTTTTACCACAAAAAATGAAAGAGCGCAATGGTTTGCGCTCTTTCTCGAAACCGCTAGCCGGTCGGCCTACCCCTTGAACTTGAGGGTGATGCGACGCTCGCTCGGGCGTACGCTCTCAACGACGAACTCGTACTCCTTCCCCTGGGAGAGCTGACGCTTCATCTCTTCGACGCTCCCGAAGCTCGTGACGTGAGCCTGACCCTGGAGCCCGCCATCGAGGTTCACAATCGCACCGAACGGCATGAACGCGTAGATGGTTCCCCTCACGGTCTTACCGTCTTCGTACCGAGATCCCGCAGAAACCCACGGGTCTTCCTTGAGCGCCCTGATCGAGAGTGAGATCTTCCCATCCTTGATGTCGATGATCTTTGCCCTCACCACGTCATCGATGTGAACAACCTCTTTCGGGTTCTCAATCATCTTCCAGTCGAGCTCCGAAACGTGGACGAGCCCTTCGACGGCTGGGTTGTCGGTGAACTTAATGAACGCACCGAAGTCTGCAACACCCGAGACGATGCCCTCGATGATCTGGTCGACACGGTAGTTCTTAACGAGCTCGCGGGTCGAAACCTCAACCGCTTCGCGCTCAGAGATGATGAGCTTGTTCGTGCGCTGGATCGCGTCCAAGATTCGGACGCTGACCTGGAGCCCCACGAGCGCCTGGAGCTCTGTCCGGAGCTGGTCTGGGCTATCAGGAGAAGCTTTCGGGTAGTGGTCACCCGCGAGCTGGGAAACGGGGAGGAAGGCGGGAACACCCGCAACGTCGGCGAGCATGCCACCCTTATTGAACCCCGTGATGGTAACCGTAAACGGCTCATCCTTCTCCCGGAGTTCGGCGATCTCTGCCCACGCCTTCTGGCGTCCCGCTTCGGCGAGCGAGAGCTCTACGAACCCGTCTTCGTTATCAACGTCGATAACCTTGGCCTGAATTGCCTCGCCGACCGCGAGACCCTTAACCATCTCACGTGCGTTCTGCATCTCAGACTGGTACACGACGCCCGTCCCGTGCTTCCCGAGGTCAACGACGAGCATCTTTGCCCGCTTCTCGAGGACCTTACCATCGGCGAGGTCGCCCGGCTTCAAGAACGAGAAAATACGCGGTTCCGCCTTCATGGCGTTCGCGAGAACTGAATTCGGTGGGGTCGTAACTTGAGTCGTCATAGCGTAACCTGAAAGGTACCAAAAGCCCGTTCGGAAATCAAGGTTACCGTTGATGGTCGGCTCGGGGGAGGGTATACTCTCCTTATTATGGTCATCACGTACCACGGAGGCGGTTACCTCAAGTTGCAATCTGGAGACGATGTCATCCTCATCGACCCATCGAACCAGCGGTCTGTCCGTGGCGCCGCGGCTGTCATTTTCACGACCCACCCGAACGAAATAGCCGATGAGGCGTCGAGAGAAGGTGACGTGCCCGTGTTCACGCACCAGGGAGAGTACGAGGTGAAGGGGATCCGCATCGATGCATCAACGGCTGAACAGAACAGCTCGCTCGAAACCTCTGCGTACCGCATCCAGTGGGATGGCATAACCATCGGGATACTCGGACCCGTCTCGGGAGAACCCGATGCGAAGACCATCCTCCCGCTCCAAGGTTCAGACATACTCATCCTCCCCGCAGGCGGAGCGTCTTCGCTCAACCCAGCAACAGCCGCAAAGATCGTCCGCCAGGTTGAGCCGAGCGTCACCATTCCCTCCTTCGTAGAGAAAGGTGCAGGAGCGTTCCTCAAGGAACTCGGCGGATCACCCGAAACGCTCGAACGGCTCACCGTGAAAAAGAAAGATCTCCCCGAACACGCCATGAAAACGGTCGTGCTCGGAACGCAGTAAGGTTTTCGTACCCACATGCTCGAATCAATCGGACAGCGCGTAAGAGAGATTCAATCCTCGAGTGAGGGGGTAAAGCGTTGGTGGGTAATCTCTTCTTCGGTCATCGTAGGGGTAATCACCGTAGCCATTTGGAGCTCGTACATTCAGTCTACCCTCACCCTTCCCGAACCCTTCAAGCAGGTTCCCGCGACTACCACACCTATAGCTGAGTCGATCACACCGGGGAGCGGTGAGGGTATACTGGGAACGCTTGGAAAGGGCTCCCAGGTGGTCTATGATAACGCGGTATCAGGCCTTACGAGCCTCTCAAAATGGGTGGTTCTCGCCACCCTCAGCGCGTGGAACGACACCGTCGGTTGGGTGAGTTCTATCTTCAGAAGCAGACGTGAGTTCTCAATAGAACCAGAGGTGCCGACGTTCGTTCCGCAAACCCCGAACGATCCCATACCGCCCACGCCGATAAACAGCAACCGGTAGAAAACTGAAACCATGGAGCCAAACATCGTAAACCCAAACATCCAGCCCCAGGAGATCACCGACGAGCTTCGCGATTCGTACATAAACTACGCGATGTCGGTCATCGTCTCGCGCGCCCTCCCCGACGTCCGGGATGGCTTGAAACCCGTCCAGCGGAGAATCCTCTGGGCCATGTGGGACACGGGGCTCACCCACGGTGCGAAGTTTAAAAAATCTGCGAACGTGGTCGGAGAGGTGATGGGTAGGTACCACCCACACGGCGACCAGGCGATCTACGACACGATGGCGCGCATGGCACAGGATTTCTCGCTCCGCTACCCGCTGGTTGACGGTCAGGGTAACTGGGGCTCCGTCGACGGAGACGCGCCCGCCGCAATGCGTTACACCGAAGCACGGCTCACGAAGGCAGCTGAGGCTCTCCTCGAAGACATCGAGAAGGAGACCGTCGACTGGCAGCCGAACTACGACAACTCTCGCCTCGAGCCGACGGTACTCCCCGCGAAGCTCCCGAACCTCCTCTTGAACGGCACCGTTGGAATCGCGGTCGGAATGGCGACGTCAGTTCCCCCACACAACCTCGGCGAGGTCCTGAACGCCGTAGCACACCTCGCAGAGAACCCCGACGCAGACACCCGAGACCTCATGAAGTTCATCCCGGGTCCAGACTTCCCGACCGGTGGTGTCATCTACAACAAGAAAGCACTCGAGGAAGCGTACGCGACCGGACGCGGGTCCGTCACCGTTCGCGCCGTCGCAGAAATCGAGGAACGAAAGAACGGAGCGTACCAGATCATCATCACGGAGATCCCGTACCAGGTGAACAAGTCCGACCTCATCCTCAAAATGGCTGAGCTCGTAACCGAAAAGAAGATCGAGGGGATTAAGGACCTCCGCGACGAGTCAGACCGCGAGGGTCTCCGCATCGTCGTCGACCTCAAGATGGACGCCGTTCCCCAGAAGGTCCTGAACCAGCTCTTCCAGTACACCGAGCTCCAGAAGAACATCTACTTCAACATGCTCGCCCTCGTGGGCGGAATCCAACCGCAAATCCTCTCCCTCAAGGAGGTGCTCGCTGCGTTCCTCGCACACCGGACAGTCGTCGTCCGTAAGCGCACCGAGTTTGACCTCAAGAAAGCTCAAGAGCGCGCACACATCTTAGAGGGTCTCGCGAAGGCGCTCGATGCAATCGATAAGGTCATCGCCACAATCAAGAAATCAAAGGACCGCGACGAGGCTCGCACGAACCTCATGAAGCAGTTCAAGCTCTCTGAGGTGCAGACGAACGCAATCCTCGAGATGAGGCTCCAGACGCTCGCAGCGCTCGAGCGCCACAAGATCGAAGACGAGCTCAAGGAAAAACGTAAGCTGATCGAAGAGTTCGGGGCAATCCTCCGGAGCCCGAAGCGGATTGCTGGAATCATCCGAGACGAGTCGCTCGAGATGAAGGCCGCCTTCCCGAGCGAGCGCAAGACGCGACTCATCTCGTCTGGGCTCACCGACTTCAGCGAGGAGGACCTCATCGCGAACGAAGAGGTAATCGTCGCGCTCACCGAAGACGGCTACATCAAGCGGATGCCTCCCGCCACGTTCCGCTCCCAGAAGCGCGGGGGGAAAGGCCTCATCGGAATCGACCTCCGCGAGGAAGACCAGATCTACCAGATATTCTCTGCGAACACCCACGACAACGTCCTATTCTTCACCGATCGCGGACGGGCGTTCCAAACGAAGGTGTACGAAATTCCCGTCGCGAGCCGAACGGCTAAGGGTAAGTCGGTGCACAACTTCCTCTCGATACCAGCAGACGAACGGGTGAACGCAATCATCTCGTACAACAATGAGGAAAAGCTCTCGGGGTACCTCGTTATGGCGACCGAACACGGCGTAATCAAGAAGACAAAGCTCGAGGATTTCAAGAACGTACGGCGGAACGGCATCATTGCGCTCAAGCTCAAGTCTGGCGATGCGCTCCGGTGGGTGAAGCGTTCGAGCGGATCAGATGACGTCTTGATCGTCACACAGGGAGGGCAGTCCATCCGCTTCCGCGAGAAAGACGTGCGCCCGATGGGTCGCACCGCAGCGGGAATCACCGCGCTCCGGCTCAAGAAGGGTGATATGGTCGCCGGACTCGACATCGCAAACGTATCCGATAAGGCGACAGTAGGAACCATGCGCCTCTTGGTCGTTATGTCCCACGGGTTCGGGAAGCAAACCCCACTCAAGGAGTACAAGGTCCAGCGCCGTGGTGGCAGTGGAATAAAGACTGCGAACGTGACCGATAAGACCGGCAAGGTCATCGATGCGGTAATTGTCACACCGGAAACCCAGGAACTCGTCGCCTTCTCAACTAAGGGTCAGGCAATCAAAACGAGCATCGCGGACATCCGGCTCGCGGGACGGGCGACGCAGGGGGTAAAGATCATGAACCTCGAGAAGGGTGACCGGCTCATCGGAATCGTCTGTCTCTAGCGGGGAGCTAGGGCAGTACGGATGGGCAACGTAAAGTTGCCCCTTTTGTTTTCTCCTCCCGTTTCCGTGTTTTCTCCGTGTTATACTATTTTCATCATGCAGTTCACAAAGAATCAGCTCGCCATCATGTTCGGGGTCGGGTTCGTGGCGGTAGTCGGGTTGCTCATCTTGACCGGAATCTTACCCGGTCTGAATAAAAACCCCGGGACCGGAGTTGCGGGGCTCCCCAAAATTAACGTGAGCCTGAACTTCTGGACATTCGGAGATACCGAGAGCGCGTTCAGGACTGCCGTCGCCGCATTCCACACCGCAAACCCGAACGCAGAGGTGAAGGTGCGCTCGTTCGGAGATTTCAGTTCCTACAATCGGGCGCTCATCGATGCGCTCGCCGCCGGAGAGGGTCCCGACGTCGTGACGGTCCGGAGCACGGACCTGCCGAACATGGTGAACAAGCTCACCCCAGCACCGCAGACGCTCCTCACCCTCCAGGCGGTACGGGGTACGTTCCCGCAGGTCGTCGAACAAGACTTCATTCAGAACGGGTCGGTGTACGCGCTCCCGCTCTCAGTCGATACGCTCGCGCTCTTCTACAACCGAGACTTTCTCGACGCAGAGGGGATTACCCCGCCCGCCACGTGGGACGATTTCACCGCGTCTGCCCCGAAGCTCTTGAAGAAATCCCCCCAAGACGCGAGGGTTACGCGCGGCGGGGTAGCGTTCGGCTCCTCAAAGACGGTTCCCGAGGCGAGTGACATCCTCTCCCTCCTCCTCATCCAGTCGGGGGTTCAGATGACCTCCCCTGATTTCCGCAGCGCGACCTTCGCATCGGGAAACGCGGGAGCTGCCGCGCTCTCCTTCTACACGCAGTTCGCAAACCCGCAATCGAAATCGTACACGTGGAACGACGGCGTGGGGAACGCGTACGACGCCTTCTCCCAAGAGAAAGTTGCGATGATGTTCGGGTACGCCTCCTCGATCCCAGACCTCAAGAAACGCAACGCCTTCCTAAACTTCGGGATCGCGGAAGCCCCCCAGCCGAAAGACACACAGAAGCCGATCTCGTACCCGAACTACGTCGGGTACGGCGTATCGAGGCAGACGAAGAACGCAGACGTCGCGTGGAACTTCGTATCCTCTCTCTCACTCGAAGCAAACGCACGCGCGTACCTCACGGCAACCGGAAAACCTCCGGCGCTCAGGAGCCTCTTGGGCGAGTACCGTGCCGACCCGATGCTCGGGGTGTTCGCTACCCAAGCGCTCACCGCACGTTCGTGGCCACAGGCCGACGCAGATGCGGTACGATCAATCTTCTCTCGGGCAATCGATGTGGTCACCTCGAACGCGACGACTCCTGCGACCGCGCTCCGCGCAGCGCAGGAGCAGATCACGACGCTTATGGTACGATAACTGAAAAGCGTATGAAACGAATTCTAGCCCTCATCCCCATCGTCCTCTTCACCGCACCAATCTACGCGGGAGCAGCCGTGAGCGAGGTGCTGAACATCTGGGCGGGCGCGCGGTGCGGAGCAACCACGGCGATAACGACCGGCGGACCGACCGGACCGTGCGATTTCTGCGACGGCCTCCAGGTGACGAGCAATGTGATCCAGTTCCTCCTCTACGCCTCGGTCACGATTGCCGTCGGCATGATCGTGTACGGTGGGATTACGATGATGACCTCGGTTGGAAACGAATCTAAGTTCAGCGAGGGAAAAACAAAAATCACCGCGTCGGTAACCGCGATTGCAATCGCGGTCGGAGCGTGGGCAATTGTGAACACACTGCTCACCTTCCTCTCCGGGAACCCGTCCTTCCCGTGGTCAAACATCAACTGCTAGAATGACAAAAATTACGCAAAAGTTTTTCGTCGGCACGATCGCGTTCTGCCTCGCGTTCTCCGCTCTCGTCGGCGTCGTCTCGGCACAGGTACCTACGTCTACCGGGCCGGGGAACACGGGTGGTAACGCTACCGGAACCGGGAACACCACCGGAGGACAGACCATCTCGCTCCCGAACCCGCTCGCCGGAACGAACACGTTCACAGACCTCCTCCGCAAAATCGTCGACTGGATGATCACAATCGGAGCCCCCATCGCGACCGTGATGATCATCGTGGGAGCCTTCCAGATGGTGTTCGCGCAGGGTGATCCGAAGCGCTTCGAAGCGGGCAAGAACACCATCCTATACACGGTTATCGGGTATGGTATAATTCTCATCGGATGGGGGTTCGTAACCATCATCCAGGATGTGCTCAGTCTATAAAAAGGTCGATTCTACGATAACGAATACACCATGAAGACATTTTTTAAGATTTCTGCAGTGATCGTGTTCGCGATCATCGCCCTCGGTGGTATCGCGCAAGCTCAGAACGCAATCACAACTCCCGGAGGCAACATCGCTGATGAAGCCCCGATTAAATCTGTCAGCGCTGCTACGACAGCATTCAATTCGTACGTTACCTGGTTCTACGGCCTCTTCTGGGCCCTCGCGGTAGTTTTCCTCATCTGGGCTGCTCTCACGTACCTTACGGCAAACGGAGATGCGGACAAGGTTGAGACCGCAAAACAGCGCGTCATCTACGCAGTCATCGCTGCCTGCGTTGCGCTCCTCGCGACCGGTATCAAATCGATTGCTGTGAGCCTCCTCTCGGCGAGCTAACCGCTCACCCCGAGAACAAAGAAACACTCGACGGAAGTCGAGTGTTTTTGTATAATGCGGG
>JAYSOF010000011.1:0-4442 GCA_043723165.1 bacterium | reverse complement strand
GTTTTTTGTAGTCTGGGTGCGACTTTCCGAGGACGCTCAGGACCCCGGTTTCAAGCGGTGTTCATGGTACCACAGGAAAACATCCCTGGCTACCGGAATCGTGTTCGAGCTCCCCTCCCGTGAATTTTCGATGAGTATCAGAATTGCAATCTGAGGGTTATCAACGGGGGCATACCCGACGAAGAACGCGTTCGTCTTCGCGTTGTTCTCAACCTGAGCAGACCCGGTCTTTGCGGCAACCGCAACCGGTAGGTCGCCCAAGATGTGCGATGTCCCGTAAGGCTTCGTGACGCCAGCCCGCATACCGGCGTGGACGTACGCGAGAGCGGGTCCGATCTGAGACGAGAGGTCTCCCTCGAGCACGGGGGTCGTCGGGGCACCCCCCGTAACCGCGGCGATACGGGGAACGTACATTTTCCCGCCGTTCGCAATCGCAGAAATGTACGAAATGAGACGTATCGGCGTAACGGTGAGGTCGCCCTGTCCGATCGAGACGTGGTACGTGTCGCCGAGGCGCCACGGTTCGCCGGTTCGCTCTTCCTTCCAGGCTGGATCGGGGAGGAAACCCGAAACTTCTCCCGCGAGGTCGATACCTGTCGGCTTATCGAAATTAAACTTCTCCCACCACAGCTTGAGCTTCGTGATGCCGAGACCTGGTTGGTTTTCGAAACCACCGCCGACCTCGTAGAAGTACACGTTGCTCGAACGCGCGAGCGCATCTATCACGTTTACCCAACCCTGCGGTCGCCAGTCAACGAAACGGCTCGGCGACTCCGGGTGGTACGGGTTCGGAACGTCGATGTACCCCTTCGAGTAGATCTGGGTCTCCGGCTTGATCACCCCCTCGGTGAGTGCAGCGGTTGCCACGAGTGGTTTGATCGTAGATCCAGGGTTGTACCTCCCGGAGACCGCACGGTTAAAGAGCGGTTGGTTCTTCTGTTCGAGGTAATCGGTCAGGTGGAGCGGGTCGTACCCGGGGATGCCTACCATGGCGAGTACTTCTCCGTTCCGTGGATCGAGCGCGATGCCGATAGCCGTATCACGGCCGAGCTCAGTGAGCGCCTGCGAGAGGCGCCGGTACATATACACCTGGAGGTCAGCGTCGATGAATGTCTTGAGCGACGCACCAGACTCCGAGGTGCGGGTCATTCGGACGTCGAGCACGCTCCCCTTCGCATCGCGGTAGGTAACCTCCTCTCCGTTCTTCCCGCGGAGGTCACGATCGTAAAACGCCTCGAGGCCGGCGCGTCCAACCCCATCATCGATGACGAGCGACGGGTCGGTCGCGAGGTCGGCATCTCCAACGAGCCCGGTGTACCCGATGAGGTGCGAGAACGCGAGCGGTTCGAGGAGGGCCCGCTCGAATCCTGGCTCGACGGTAACCCCGGGCATTCGGGATGAGGCAAACGCTACGAGCTCATCCTGGTTCAGTCCCTCCTTGAGGACCATGCGGTCGGACGTGTTCCAATTTCGCCGTGCGATCTCGTCGGTGAGGGTCGAGGAGCTTACCCTGATTACCGAAGCAATCTCACTGATGACGAGGGCGCGGGCCTCCGCACCGCGCGGAAGGTACTGCGGGTGGAGCGTCACATTGAACGACGGATCGTTCCTCACGAGCGGTTTACCAAAACGGTCGAGGATGATCCCGCGGGGCGCCGGCAGGACAGAAACGTCGCTCATGTTCCGGATCGCGCGTCCAGAGTAGAAGCTACTGCGCACGACGCCGATGTAGAGCACGCGGACGAGCACGGCGGCGGCGAGGAGAACAGAGAGGGTAAGAAACCGCACGAAAACCTTGCGACGTATCGGAACCTCCCTCACGTTGTCCCCCGTGCTCGCCCGTCCCGATATCACATCCGAGAGCGTCGTCTCTATATCGAAGCGGTTTCTCATCATGAGCGGAAAGATCGTGCGGCTACGTACGTCATGATGGCTCCGAGCGCTCCCGTGGTGAGCCCGTCTCCCAAAACGGCGAGTGGTGAGAAAGCTGAACCGCCAACAACCACGCGGATGGCCATAGAGACGACCGCGCCGGTACCGGCAACGATTGCACCATCAATCGGCTCTGTTCCGGTAAAAAATTTTTTGAGTGAAAAAACGGCAAGAGTGGCGCTGAGCGATACGGTGAGCCCGAGGAGAGAGAACGGAAAGAGAGCCCACGAGAGTACAATCCCAAAAACAGAAACACCCAAGGCTACAATCCAGGATCCCGAACTCACCGCGATTGCAGAAACGTACGCAACGACGAGGTTGGGAGAGATAGAAGAGAATGCGAGGAGCCGGGCGTTCTGAACGACGAGGGTTAAAACCGAACCGAACGCGGCCCACGCGAACCAGGTCAAGAGGTGCAATCCGGAACGGTTCATTGGCTAGGGAAAGTTTGTGAGCACACGGACCGAGCGCACGTCATCGAACTCATACGGAACGGTGAGCTCCGAGGTGAACCAGAGGTCGTGCTCTCCCCCCTTGAGGTCAGAAACGTTCCCGAGCTTCGACCCGAGCGGAGACGTGGGCGAGCTGTTCACGACGGGATCTCCCGAAACCACACCCGCGTCGCGCGCGAGGAGCTCAACGACCGGAACGTCACCACCGCGAACGACGGCCTTCGCCCGGCGTGAGCCGACGTATACACTGCTCCGCCACACCGGGTTAAAAATTGTTTCAACCTCGCTCTGGGTTCGGTTGACGGAGCTCACCGTACCGAATAGGTACCCACCGACGAACGCGGGCATCCCGGGCTTTATCCCAACGTCGGAACCACCGCGCACGGTAACCGTGCTCCGATCGCTGAACGGGTACCTCGAGTACACGTCTACGTTTAAAAAGTTTGAACCAGCGAGCTCCTGAGCGCGAGCCTCTCCCGCGGGGGTGGCGAGGAGCGCGATGGCAGCCCGGCACGTCGCGAGGTCTGGAGAACCGGCAGGTTGATCTACCGAGTTCCGTAACGACATGAGCCACCCGACGAGTGAACCGCCGGAGAAGAACAGCGCGAGTACGAGTACGAGCGCTACACCGATGGAGACGAGAGAGAGGGTGCGCTTCATACCGTTGAGCTACTTGATTACCGACCGAGAGAAGTTGTTGAGGAGGTGCTTGTACTCTTCGAAGCGGTCGCAGATGATTCCGGTACCACGGACAACGCACGTGAGCGGATCTTCTACAACGTGTACGTCCACGCCAACCTCCTTTTCGACAATGGAGTCGATTCCGCGAAGGAGGCTACCGCCACCGCAGAAGTAGATACCGTTCTTGTAGATGTCTCCGACGAGCTCAGGCGGAGCGCTCTCGATGAGATCCTTCACCGCCTCTACGATCGCCTTCGCGGGACGCGCGAGCCAAAATCTCACCTGGGTATCACGGATGGTCATCTCCCGCGGGAGACCGGTCGGGATATCGCGACCGCGAATCACGAGTTCAAGCTTCTCGTTCCACGGGATAACCGAACCGACATCAATCTTAATCTGCTCTGCGGTCGGTTCACCGATGGAGAGCTTCAGCTCGTCACGGACACCCTTCATGATTTCAGCGTTCAGGTAATCGCCGGCGATCTTGAGACGACGAGAAACGACGACACCATCGAGCGAGATGAGGGCCATATCGGTCGTTCCCGCACCGATGTCAACGACGAAGTGTGCGGTCGGCTGCTCTACGTCGAGCCGGCTCCCGATGGCTGCCACGAGCGGCTGCTCGATGAGGTGCACCGGGTTCGCTCCGGTCTCGTGTAGGAGATCCTCGACAGACTTGCGTTCAACCTCGGTGAGGTTGGTCGGGATGCTCACGATCGTGCGGGTGATCCACGACCACGGGATGCGCTCTCGGGTCAGGAAGCTATGGAGCATCTCCTTCACCATATCGAAGTCCGCGATGACACCGTTCGAAATCGGACGGAGCGCTGTCACGTGAGCCGGCGTACGGCTCTGCATTTTCTTTGCATCGTTTCCGACAGCCACGATGCGGTTCGTGAGGTTGTTGTATGCAACGATGCTCGGCTCGTTCACAACGATACCTGTACCGCTCAGGTACACTTGGGTCGTGTCGGTTCCGAGGTCTATGCCTATAGTTTTCTTGAAAATCATTTGGGTGGTAGTTCGGGGGAAACCGTTCGGATGAGGTCGGATTCTAGAATGACGGAAGCTTCTGCGCTCACCCTCCGCTTTACCTCAACCGACTCAGATTCGATGAGGCGTTCCGAAATTACGACGCGCCACGGGATACCGATGAGGTCAGCGTCCGCAAACTTCTCCCCCGCCCTGAGGTCAGCACGATCATCGTAAATCGTTTCGATACCGTGCTTCGTGAGGAGCGCGTAGAGCCGGTCAGCGTGCCCGGTTAAGAGCTCACTCGGCGTACCGACGGGAATGAGGTGAACGCGAGCTGGGGCAACCGATTCGGGCCACACGAGACCGCGCTCGTCGTGGTGAACTTCAGCGACCGTACCGAGC
>JAYSOF010000010.1:0-5663 GCA_043723165.1 bacterium | reverse complement strand
CGGAACGTCACAAAAATTTACCAAACGGGAGACGTAGAGACGCGAGCCTTAGATGGTGTGAGCCTCTCGGTTCCGAAGGGGGAGTTCGTTGCGATTATGGGTCCCTCGGGATCCGGGAAATCTACGCTCATGCACATTTTGGGGGCTCTCGACACACCGACCTCTGGGCAGTACCACCTCGACGGGCACGACGTTTCGAAGATGTCTGACGATGATCTCGCCGATATCCGCCGTGATCGCATCGGGTTCGTCTTCCAATCGTTCAACCTGCTCCCGCGGGCCACCGTGCTCCGCAACGTTATGCTCCCGCTCGTGTACGCGGGGGTCCACGGACACGAGCGGGAAAGCCGTGCACGCGTAGCTCTTGCCGCTGCGGGGCTCGACGACGACCGTTTCCACCACCGCTCGAACCAACTCTCCGGTGGGCAGATCCAGCGCGTCGCAATTGCCCGTGCGCTCGTGAACGATCCGGCTATCATCCTCGCGGACGAGCCGACCGGTAACCTTGATACGAAGACGAGCGAGATAATCCTCGGCACGTTCCAAGAGCTCAACGAGAAGCACGGTCGCACGATCGTGCTCATCACCCATGAATCGGACATTGCCGAGCACGCGGGGAGGATCGTTCACATCAGGGACGGTAAGATCGTCGAAGACCGAAAGAACCACAAGCAACGGGTAATCCACCACCATGCAGCTTAACGACACGTTGCAAGAAACGTACGAGGCGCTCACGGGCAACAAGGTTCGGACGGGACTCACCGTGCTCGGTATCATCATCGGCATCGCCTCTGTCATCGCGATGGTTTCGATTGGGCAGGGGGCCCAGAGTTCCATCCAGTCGAGCATCCAGTCGATCGGATCGAACCTCATCATGGTGTACCCGGGTGCTCAGCGCGGTATCGGCCAGCAGGTGAACCAGGGGTTCGGTTCTGCCCAGTCGCTCAAATCGGCGGACGCCCTCGAGATCAAGCTCATTCCCGGAGTCGTTGCGGTCGCCCCCGAGCTCTCGAAGCGGTACCAGGTTACCGTTGCGGGTAAGAACACGAACACCCAAATCATCGGGACGGTTCCCTCGTACCCAGACATCCGGAACGTGCAGATAGACCTCGGTTCGTTCTTCACCCAGCAGAACGTGAACAGCCTGAGCAGGGTTTCCGTGCTCGGATCGGGAACGCGCGATATCCTGTTCGGATCGAGCACCGACCCGGTCGACAAGACGGTACGAATCAACAAGCTTGAGTTCAAGGTGATTGGTGTCACGAAGTCGAAAGGGGGGACGGGTTTCGGGAGTTCGGATGAGGTCATCTACATCCCAATTTCGAGCCAACAGAAGTTCCTCGTTGGGAGCGACCACTACTCGCTCGTGAGCGTGCAGGCAGAGGACGCAACCACGATGGCTGAAATTCAGGCAAACATTACGACCGCGCTCCTCGCGAGCCATCGGATCAGCGATCCACAGAGCGCCGACTTTAGCATCCTGAACCAGTCAGACATCGTGGCGACCGCCTCGAGCGTCACCCAGATTTTCACCCTCCTCTTAGCCTCCGTTGCCGGAATCTCGCTCGTCGTGGGTGGAATCGGAATCATGAACATGATGCTCACGACGGTTACCGAGCGCACGCGCGAGATCGGCCTCCGCAAAGCGATCGGCGCCAAGCGTAAGGATATCAGCCGTCAGTTTCTCATTGAATCAATCGCCCTCACGTTCGTAGGTGGGGTTACGGGTGTGATTCTCGGCTGGCTCATCGCTTTCGGGTTTACGTACTTTGGCGTCATACAGACCCAGGTTTCAATTTCCTCGATACTGCTCGCGTTCGGAGTGTCTACTGTCATCGGCATCGTGTTCGGGTACTACCCGGCGCGCCGTGCAGCGGGGCTCAACCCCATCGAGGCGCTCCGGTACGAGTAGAAAAATGATCAAAACCAATCAATAAAAATATGCACAAAAAACAAATCGTCTGGATCGTGGTCGGTGCCGTGGTGCTCGCGGGAGTTTCGTTTTGGGTCGGGAAATCTTCAACGATTGCCCCAACGCTCGCCGCACGTGGACAGTTCGGTGCGATGGGTGGAGCTGGAGTTCGCCAGGGTTCAGTCCGGCCGAGCGGCGGGGGAGCCATCATGGGTGAGGTACTCTCGAAAGATGCGTCGGGTATAACCGTGAAGCTCCGCGATGGGGGATCAAAGATTGTCTTCGTTTCAAACTCAACGCAAGTTTTGAAGTCTGCTCCGGGGACCATCGAAGATGTTTCGATCGGTGAGACGGTTTCGGTTACGGGTATCGCGAACGCAGACGGCAGCGTTACGGCGCAGTCGTTGCAGATCCGGCCGAGCTTTGGGGCGACCTCGACACCTACGGCTAAATAAATAAAATATACGTATGAAAAAACAGGGTTTTGGAACCCTCGCGGTCATTGTCGTCGCCCTCATCGCGTTCTCCGTCTTTTCTGACACGAAGGGAACACCGGGAGGCAGCGGGTACGTGACGGACACTCCCACATCGACCGCAACGTCGACCGGAACTTCTGAGCCCGTGAGATTAGCGACTTTTACCATGGGCGACGTGTCTTCGCACGGAACCGCTTTGAGCTGCTACACGGCGGTTCGTGGTAACGTGTACGACCTCACCTCGTTCATCGCAAAGCACCCGGGAGGTGAGGGTAAGATCCTCTCGATTTGCGGTAAGGACGGAACGGCTGCGTTCGAGGCGCAGCACGGAGGACGCTCGCGACCCGAGGCAACCCTCGATGGGTATAAGATCGGTACCCTTACCCAGTAGCCCGGAGTATACTATTTCTATGAAAGGATACGTCGGCAACATCGAACACGAGACAGTCGCAAATGAGAACTTCCGTAAGGTTCTCTTCACCTCTCACTACAGCCAGCTCGTCGTAATGTCGCTCAAGCCGGGTGAAGACATCGGCGAAGAGGTCCACGGGCTCGACCAATTTCTCCGGATAGAGGAGGGAGAGGGGAAAGCCTTCCTCGATAAGGTTCCGTACGCCATCGATAAGGATTGGGCGATTGTAGTTCCAGCGGGAACCCTCCACAACATCGTGAACACGGGGTCAGTTCCGATGAAACTCTACACCGTTTACTCGCCGCCGAACCACCAGGACGGTACGATCCATCCCACGAAGGCAGACGCCACCGAAGAGCACTTCGACGGGAAGGTGACCGAGCTTTAGCTTTCTGTTTCACCTCAAAAACGCAAAACACCAGCAAACGCTGGTGTTTTCTTGACATACCTGTTATTCTTATGTCCTAGATGAATAATTCTCCAAACGGGTTCTTCGGGTTCGGCATCGCGCCCGGAATTCTCGAGGTGCTCGAAAAACTCTCATTCAAGATACCGACTCCGATACAGGAGCAGTCTCTGCCCCTCGCCATCGAGGGTAAGGACCTCATCGGCGTTGCGCAGACCGGAACGGGCAAAACACTCGCCTTTGGCATCCCGATGATTCAATCCGCCCTCCAGGGGAACGGTAGGGGCCTCATCGTGCTCCCGACGCGCGAGCTTGCTATCCAGGTACACGAGGTGCTCCAGAAGATCGGCGGACCGCTCGGGTTCAAATCTGTTGTCTTGATTGGGGGAGAGCCCATCGGGAGGCAGGTTCGCGACCTGAACCGTGACCCGCACGTGGTCATCGGCACCCCGGGCCGTATCCTCGACCACCTCACCCAGCGGACGCTCAACCTCTCGACCGTTAAGATCCTCGTGCTCGATGAAGCAGACCGTATGCTCGACATGGGTTTTGCTCCACAGATTTCGCGCATCCTCCAGGTGGTACCCCGCGATCGCCAGACGATGCTCTTCTCTGCGACGATGCCTGATGCGATCGCCCAGATAGCTCGCTCTCACATGAAGCTCCCCGTGCGCGTTGAGATTGCCCCTTCGGGCACGACGCTCGAGAAGGTTACCCAGGAGCTCTTCTTCGTTCCGAAGGACGCGAAGCCGCGTCTCTTAGAAAAAATTCTCAACGAGTACCGTGGATCTGTCTTGGTCTTCACCCGCACGAAGCACGGCGCGAGCAAAGTTGCGCAGGGTGTCCGTGGTTTTGGTCACACCTCGTCTGAAATTCATGCGAACCGCTCGCTCGGCCAACGTAAGGATGCGATCGAAGGCTTCAAGACCGGACGGTACCGAGTGCTCGTCGCAACTGACATCGCTGCTCGCGGGATCGACGTGAAGGGGATTGAGCTCGTCGTGAACTACGATCTCCCCCAGAACGCCGAGGATTACGTACACCGCATCGGCCGCACCGGACGTGCTGGTACCGCCGGTCACGCGATCGCGTTTGCGACCCCCGACCAGCGCGGTGACGTGCGCGGAATCGAACGGCTCACCCGCATCGTTCTGCCCCTCTCGCGTTTGCCCATCGATCTCCCCCCGGCCCGGGCGTACGTTCCCGAGCCGAGCCGAGCGCCTTCCCCGCACGGAGGCTCCCGCCCGTACCGTGGCGGTGGAGCTCCATCATCCCGACCCCACTCTCGCCCGTCTTCTGGATTCCGTCCGCACGGACGCCCACGTTTCAGTTCTTCTCACGGGAAGCGTCCCGAGAGAGGCATCAGGCAGCCGGCACACCGTGGTCGCTCCTAGCTCTAAGTATTTTTTGAATGGCACGCACAAAGGTAAAAGAATTTCCTGACTCCCTCGGGACTGAACCTCTCGCGTCCCACATACGCCCAACTTCCCTCGCGAGCTTCGTGGGGCAAGACCACCTCGTGGGGAAGGACAAACCGCTCCGCATAGCCATCGAGCAGAAGCACCTCTTCTCGTTCATCCTCTGGGGTCCTCCCGGGTGCGGAAAAACCACGCTCGCAAAAATTTACGCTTCGAACCTCGACGCTCAGCTCTACGAGCTCTCTGCGGTTTCCGCGGGGAAGGATGACATCCGCCGGATCATCGATGAAAACTCGTGGGGAAAACCGAAGGTACTCTTCCTCGACGAGATCCACCGTTTCAATAAAGCCCAGCAAGATTTTCTCCTACCGTTCGTCGAACGTGGGGTTATCACGCTCATCGGTGCGACGACCGAGAACCCGAGTTTTGAGGTTACCTCGGCACTCCTCTCACGGAGCCGTGTTTTTGTTCTGAACGAGCTCTCCGAACCTGAGATGGAGACGATCGTTAAGCGTACGAAGGTTCCGATGGAGAAGGGCGCACGGAGCTGGCTCGTCCGCATGGCGAACGGGGATGCGAGGCAGGCGATTACCATGGTTGAGAACGCGAACCGTTTCTACGGGAAGGTTACCGAGGGGACACTCACCGACACGCTCCAGGCAAAGTTCCTCCGGTACGACAAGAAGGGAGAGGAGCACTACAACACGATCTCCGCGTTCATCAAGAGCATGCGCGCGAGCCAACCCGACGCCGCGCTCTACTACCTCGCGCGGATGATCGAGGCGGGGGAGGACCCGAAGTTCATCGCACGGCGTATGGTGATCTTCGCGAGCGAGGACATCGGCCTCGCGAGCCCGACCGCACTCGTCGTAGCGAACGAGGTGTTCAAGGCCGTCGAGCAGATCGGGCTCCCCGAGTGCGGGATCAGCCTCGCCCACGGGGTATCGTTCCTCTCGCTCTCGCCGAAAGATCGGAGCTCGTACGATGCGTACCAGTCCGCACTCGCTGACGTGAAGGAGCACGGGAACCTGCCCGTTCC
>JAYSOF010000009.1:0-2603 GCA_043723165.1 bacterium | reverse complement strand
TTCGCGCGGGAAGGTGACGCTCCACTTCTACTCGGAAGAAGAGTGGAGGGGTATCCTCGATAAGATCATTCCGCGAGAGTAACCCTACCGGATCGTGTGCGTTTCAATTTCCCGGGTTCCCGGGATTTTTTTGAGCTTGACCAAGATGCGCTCGAGCTTTCCCTTCGCGAGCGGTTCGGTGTGTGCGGTTACCGAGGAGAACGTTTTTCGCGGGTCGGTACGGCTCTCGAGGAAGAGGATGTTCACCTTGAGGTTTCCGAACACGGCGGTCACATCGTGGAGGTACCCGGGGTGGTCTTCGTTCGTGATGACGAACTCGGTGCGCGTTTCTTTCGTTTTTGGTGCGCTCCTGATCTTGAGCGTGCTCTTGATGTGCTCTCGTGCCCCAGATGTTTTTACGAACCGGAGCCAGTCTTCGGAGGGTTTCTTGCCGCGCTGTACGGTGATTTCAACCACATCGCCCGATTTGAGCTCGTAGTCGAGCGGTACGATTTTCCCGTTCACCCGGGCGCCCACGCACTGGTTCCCGAGGTCTGAGTGGATGCGGTACGCGAAGTCTACGGGCGTCGCGCCGGACGGGAGATCGATTATGTCGTTCTGTGGGGTGATTGCGAAGATGCGGTCTTTGAAGAAGTCTATCTTGAGCGACTGCACGAACTCGTCCTGGTTCGAAAAATCTTTCTGCCAGTTCCGGAGCTGCTCGACCCAGAGGAGTTCTCGTCCGTTCTTCACGCCCGTCCAGCTCTTGAGTTTCTTCGCGTTTGAGCGGACCTGCTGGTACGCCCAGTGGGCGGCGATGCCGAGCTCGGCTTCCTCGTGCATCTCTTTCGTGCGGATCTGAAACTCGGTGATACGGCTCTCTTCGCAGAACACGGTCGTGTGCAAACTCCGGTACCCGTTTGGTTTCGGACGGGCGATGTAGTCCTTGATGCGTCCGGGGAGCGGGGGCCACGCCTGGTGGATGATTCCGAGCGCCGCGTAGCACTCTTCGACCGACGAGACGATGATGCGCGTCGCGACGAGGTCGTGGATCTTCTCTATGTCGAGGTTGTAGCGGATGAGTTTCTTGTAGAGGCTCGAGTAGCGTTTTGCGCGCGAGTCGACGGAGAGTGGCTTCACCCCGTGCTTCAAGAGGAGCTTCACGACGAGAGGCTTCACCTTCATCGCGTACGCGAGGCGCGTCTCGTACGAATCCTTGAGCGTCTGGGTGATCCACTCGTACGCGTCGGGTTCTACGTACGGGAAGGCGAGGTCTTCGAGCTCACCTGAGAGTTTCTGCATGCCGAGGCGGTAGGCGAGCGGGGCGTAAATCTCGGACGTCTCCCACGCGAGCTTCTTCCTCCGATCGGGGGGCAGGTGCGACACGGTCTCCATGTTGTGGAGGCGGTCGGCGAGCTTGATGATGACGACACGGAGGTCTCGGGTGAAAGAGAGCACAAACTTCCTGAGGTTCTCAATCTCGCTCTGCTTCTCGGTGTACTGGACACCCTCGAGCTTCGTGAGCCCATCGACGAGGAAGGCGACCTCTGCGCCGAACCGTTTCTCGATGTCAGCGAGCTTGTACTCGGTGTCCTCGACCACGTCGTGGAGGAGGGCTGCCGCGATGGAGGCTGCGTCGAGTTTCCACTCGTATACCGTTTCGGCGACGCTCACGCAGTGGGTGAAGTACGGTTCTCCGCTCGCGCGCTTTTCGTCGCGGTGCGCGTCTTGTGCGAACGCGTACGCCTTGCGCACCAGGCTTCCCTCGGGGTAAGCAGCGGAGAGCTTGCTCATGCCCTAATCGTAGCAGTTCAGGGGCGAGAACCTCAACGGAACGGGGATTGACACTCCTTCGATGGGGAATATACTGAACCGTACGATTAGCAATGGGAAGTCGCCCTTGCTAATAAGTATAAATAAATAAAAATTTATGAAACTACAGCCACTTTCGAACCACGTGCTCGTTGAGGGTGTGAGCCAGGGCAGAGAAACGACGAAGTCGGGTATCGTCCTCCCCGATTCAGCAGATAAGAAGAAGCAGGTGACGGGGGCGGTCGTAGCGGTCGGTCCGGGGAAGCTCTCCGAGACGGGTTCGAGGCTCCCGATGTCGGTTGAGGTCGGTGTTCGCGTGCTCTTCAAGGAGCCGTGGTCAGACGACAACAAGATCGAAGAGAACGGTAAGAAGTTCTTCTTGATCGAGGAAGACGACATTTTGGGAATCATCGGCTAGCACACAAAAACCATGGCAAAAAAAATTCTGTTCAACGAGGCGGCCCGTAAGGAGATGAAGAAGGGGATCGACACCCTCGCCGAGGCGGTACGTATGACGCTCGGCCCGCGCGGTCGTGCGGTTGTCATCGAGAAGGGGTACGGCGCTCCGCAGGTGACCTTCGACGGCGTGACCGTCGCGAAGGAGATCGAGCTCGAGGGTAAGTTTGAGAACCTCGGTGCCGAGTTCATCAAGCAGGCGGCGGACAAGACCGACGGGAACGTGCACGACGGAACGACGACCTCGGTCGTTTTGGCGCACGCGATGATCGACGAGGGCGAGAAGGCTATCAGGGAGAAGGGCTTCAACGTGATCCGCTTGGCCGAAGAGCTCAAGGCGGGGAGCGCTGTGGTGG
>JAYSOF010000008.1:0-5079 GCA_043723165.1 bacterium | reverse complement strand
GTCAGATGTAGCTCCGCGAGGCGGGGGACAGAGAGGCTCAGCGCCTCGATGAAGATTTTCTCGAAGCGCTCGAGTACGGTATGCCACCCGCTGCTGGTTTCGGTCTCTCCGAACGGCTCTTCGCAGTGCTCATGGACAAACCCATCCGTGAGACGGTAATTTTCCCGCTCATGAAAAAAGAGAGTGATGAAAAAGGAGGTACGAAAAATGAAAAAGAAGAGAACGGATCGCGGAAAAGATTACTACCTGTAAAACCATAAATTTTTATTTACTACCATGCTCGACATCACGCTCATACGCGACAACCCAGATACGGTGAGGGAGGGGATTACCAAGAAGAACGGCGACCCGAAGCTCGTCGATAAGTTCCTCCGCCTCGATGAGGAGTGGCGCGCGAAGACCGCTGCGCTCGATCAGCTCAAAGCTGAGCAGAACGCTCTCTCAAAAGAGCTCGCGGCAAACCGGAGCGAGGACCTCCTCGCGAAGGCGAGCCTCCTGAAGAAACGTGTGGGTGAAATTTCTGGCGAACAGGAAGACGTCACCGCGAAGCGCGATGAGGTACTCCGCAAGATGCCAAACCTCCCAGCGCCTGATGTGCGTGCTGGCAAGGACGACTCGGAGAACCAGGTGCTCCGCACCGTGGGAGAACCCACAAAGTTCTCGTTCCCCGTGAAGGACTACATGGACGTCGCAGAGGCGCTCGACATCATCGACACCGAGCGCGCCGGTAAGGTTTCTGGTAGCCGGTTCGGGTACCTGAAGGGAGACGGAGCGCTCCTCGAGTTCGCGCTCGTGCAGTACGTTTTGGAGAAGCTCACCGCGAAAGGGTTCTCACCCGTCGTTCCTCCGGTGATGATTAAACCGGAGATCATGTCCGCGATGGGTTACATGGATGCCCACGGAGATGAGATCTACCAACTCAAGGATGACGAGCTCGTGCTCGTGGGGACCTCGGAGCAGTCGGTCGGCGCCATGCACGTCGGGGAGACGCTCGATCCAGAGTCGCTCCCGATCCGTTACGTTGCGTTCTCGACCTGCTTCCGGCGTGAGGCGGGCAGCTACGGAAAAGACACGAAGGGAATTCTCCGCGTACACCAGTTCGATAAGCTCGAAATGTTCTCGTTCGCCTCTGCTGAAAAATCAAAAGAAGAGCACGAGTTTCTCCTCTCGTGCGAAGAAGAGCTCTTGGGCGGGTTGGGAATCCCGTACCACGTGCTCGACATCTGTTCCGGTGACCTCGGCACCCCTGTGGCCAAGAAGTGGGACCTCGAGGCGTGGGTCCCCTCGCAGAACACGTACCGCGAGACGCACTCCACCTCGAACTGCACAGACTTCCAGGCGAGACGCCTGAACATCGGGTGGAAGAACCCGAAGACGAAGAAGCGAGAGATCGTTCACACCCTGAACGGCACCGCGTTCGCGATTGGGCGCACGATCATCGCCATCATCGAGAACTTCCAGAACGAGGATGGGACGGTGACCATTCCCGAACCGCTCCGGAAGTACATGATGGGGAAAACGAAAATCGGCGGTACAGCCTAAGGTTTCGTGCCGGTAGGTAAAAAGCGCGTTGCCTGCGTTTTTTATTTTTTTAGCACCCGTGACGTAGTACAATGTACCTAATGGTGCTGATCGTTAAACGTATCTTTGGTTTTGCCCTCTTGGCTCTCTTGGCCTACGGCGCCTACTCGTGGTACGCGGGTTCCTGGGACGTGGGGTCATCCGTTTCTCGTGTCGGTGAGTACGTCGGGAACGTGACCGGTATTGTTGGCGGTAAGGTAAAAGACCAGGCTAACTCTGCTGCGGCTGACGCGAAGGAGAGCGCTATGGATTACGTGACGGGTGTAATCGGAGAAACAATCGATAGCACCGCTGGGTACCTGAAGGTACAGGCTGCGAAGGCGCTCTCATCGCTCGGAGAGACCGCGGTCAAGCAGTCGACGTCGATTTCGGGGACCACCTCGTCAACCGTTCCTGGACCCACCGGTCCGACGTTCCAAACCCCACCACCTCCCGCCGCGATTCTCATTACGCCCGGGACCCCCTTCGTCGTCGCGGTGAACCACGACGCGACGTACTCAATCAGCTGGGGCGACGGTCTCACCGATTCCGGTCTCTCCCCGTCGGGGGATTCAGTGTTCGTGAGCCATTCGTGGAACACCGAGGGGGACTACTCGGTAAAGGTCACCATGAAGAACGGCGATGGTGCCGTGTCGCAGGTGTTCCCGGTCCGCGTCTACCGTTAACGTATGGAAGAAGAACAGAAACAATCGTTCGTGAACCGGTGCGACGGCGAAACCCGCCCTCCACGGCGCGACGCTGTGTCGTCTCGGCTCTTCTCGGTCGTGCTCTGGTCAACGCTCGGTGTTTCTGTGGTTCTCGCGGGTACGTTCGCTATTCTGTTCTCGGGTCTATTCAAGGTGAAATCTCTTGAGGTGAGCGGTCTCCGAACCGTAAACTCTCGCGTCGCGATCTCGGCATTCGAACGTTCTCAGCTCTCGGCTAAGTTTGCAGCGCTCATCGGTCCCGACAGCTACTTTTTCTGGAAGTCGGGGTCTCTCGCGAGCCCGTTCCCCGAGTTCGCCCCGATTATCGCAAGAGCTGTTACCGAGAAGAGCCTCGGGAGTCGCTCCGTTCTGATCTCCGTAGAAGAGCGCCGTCCGTTTGGTGTGTGGTGTCCAGAGCTCTCACCGTGCGTCGCGTTCGATGAGAGCGGAATCGCCTTCGCGTACGTGAGCACCCCCACGGGATCGCTCATCGTGCGGGTTGATGATGATAACGAACGGACTATCGCCCTCGGCTCCTCGGTCTTCCCCTCGGCGCTCATGAGTGAGACGTTCGTCGGCGCCGTTTCTACGGTCCGGAGCCGCGGCTTCCCGATCATCCGTGTGCACATCGGAAGCTCTGAGCTCCGCGAGTGGGAGATCGAGTCGGTTCCGTTCGGAATGCGTTTCAGTTTCGATGCAGTGCCGGACGGTTTCGGAGACGTGCTCCGCGACCTCTCTCTCCGCTCTGACCTGGGGAAGCTCACGTACCTGGACTTCCGTGTTCCGGGACGTGTGTACTACCGGTAGGGGAGGTAAATCTTTGTGGTATCATTGAGTGGTAAGATGATATGCAACGTATGAAAAAAATTCGTGAGGGTTTCACCCTCGTTGAGGTTCTCATATACGCGGCAATCTTTTCTGTGAGCGCGGTGTTTCTCGTGAGCATCCTCACGACCGTCACGCAGACGCAGCTCAAGCAGGCTTCGAACAACGAGGTCGGACAGCAGGTTTCGTTCGTGGCTGAAACCATCCAACGGCTCGTCCGGCAGTCGAGCGCGATCGAGAATACCGCTGGGGTAGCGTCCACGACGCTCGTGCTCCGCATGGGTTCTTCGACGCTCGACAAGACAATCATTTACGTAGACGCTTCGAGCACCGGCATCTACATACAGCAGGGGACCTCGAGCGCTGTGCTCCTCACAAACGATAAGGTTACCGTCGGGAACTTTTCGGTCACGAAGATCGAGAACCCGGGCGGACCTGCCGTTGCTCAGATCGACCTCACGCTATCGTCGGCGAACCCTGGCCAGCAGACCGCCACCTCTCAGTCGTGGCGGAGTGCGGTGACGCGCGTTTCTGCGGCTAGCTTCGACTCGTCTGTGTGGCCTTCGGGAGCCGGGCAAAACTTGGGCCTCTCAGCAAACCCATGGCAGAACGGGTACTTCTTAGGGTTCTTGACCGTTGGTACCACGACCCAGCACTCTTCGCTCGGCATTTCGGGAGGGGATGCGGTTACGACCGATGCGGGGAAGGGTCTCGTTGTTCGTACACCTGACGGTACCACCTGCTACCGTATGTACGTTTCAAACGGTGGCGTGGTAACCTCTACCTCCATCGCCTGCCCGTAAGGTTTACCGGGCGTTTTTACTACCTAATTAGCACTTGACACGTTCGAGTGCTAATCTTAATATTTACCTGTGATACCGAGTGAACGCGGAGAAACTATTTTAGAAACAGCCGTCCGGTACTTCATCGAGACCGGCTTACCAATCACGTCTGAGCATCTCTACGAAGCGTACGATTTCGGCATCAAGCCGGCGATGATACGCATCGAGCTCGGGGCGCTCTCTGATGCCGGGTACTTTTTTCAGACGCACCCATCGGGTGGCCGGTACCCGACCGACAAGGCGTACGAGTTCTATGTGAACCGCGTGCGCGCGAACGCGCTCGCCGCCCGGGCAAAAACCCCACGGGCAATCGCCCAAGAGTTTGCTGCGGGTGAGATGCAGGGGTTTGTTGATGGTGTCTCCAACTACCTCGACGCGTGGACGCTCGGCCTGTCCGGTGAGGGTGCTCACGCGGGCCGGATCTACTCGAGCCACCTCTCCTCGCTCTTGAGCCGTCTCGGCGTCTCAGATACCGACGAGCTCGTCTCCATCGTGCGCGACTGCGAGCTCCTCCCCGAGCGAATCCGTTCGTCCCGCTCTGCTCCGAACGGTGCCCCGCAGGTCTTCATCGGCAAGAGTCCGTTCACGGAGAGCGAGCACCTCTCGGTGATTGCGGGATCGTTCCCCGGCGGAGAGTTTTCACTCTTCGTCGTCGGACCGAAACGTATGGACTACGAGAAATCGATTTCAATATTCAACCTGCTCAACGACCCCACCAACCGTAACCAACCGTAACCACCATGCAAGAACCAGAAAACATCGAACCCGTTGTTCAGCAAACTCCCGAGCCAGAGGTCCCGACGCAAGACGAGTACCTCGAGGGCTGGAAGCGCGCGAAAGCTGACCTCCTAAACTACAAGCGCGACGAGGCGCAGCGCTTCACGGCCGTCGTGAAGTCTGCAAACGAATCGCTCGTGCGTGAAATCGTCGTTGTGTTCGACGGCTTCGACGTCGCCATCGCCTCGCTCAAGGAGGGCGACCCCGCGCGTACGGGCATGCAGCTCATCCGCGCCCAGCTCGAAGAAATTTTGAAACGTGCTGGGATCGAAATTATCGTCGTCGCGCCGGGAGACCAGTTCAACCCAGCGTTCCACGAGGCGGTAACCGAAATATTTTCCGGTGAACCACCGGGAACGGTTGCCCGT
>JAYSOF010000007.1:0-2331 GCA_043723165.1 bacterium | reverse complement strand
CCCCACTCAAGTCGTAGGCAAGACGCGGGGGGGGGGGGAGACGGCGAACAGTTCGCTCACGACGACGACGGAAGGGGGACGTGTATCGCGATGTGGCTGTTCGAGCATGGCCAAGATGTCGACCATTTCGCGATCGTGGACGACGACATATTCGACCTACACCCCTGGCAGCTACCCCATACCGTACAGACAGACACTCAAGCCGGGCTCACGATCTCCAACAGGGACGACCTGATCAGGCTCCTCACCGCTCCGAACTTCACGATCTGACGGACCGAACGGTAACCTTCAAGAGCGCCCCCCGGCGGTAGATCCAGCCGACATCCCCTCGAACCGTTTCTAACCCGAAAGATCCCTCTCTCTCACAGCGGCCTCTTACTACATTCAGCCGGGAACGCTGGGATCGCTCACGCTGACGCAGACTTTCTCCCATGAAATAGATCTCTACCCCACAGCGGAGCTGCCTTACATTTCGTCTTCATGGCCGTTTGTCGCCTTGTTGGAATATCGACGCCTTCTCGCCGGTTCACTCTGCGTCGACTTCTCGACCTCAAAGTGCTCTTCGCTCACGCGCCGGAGACTCCCATTTCTCCGTTTCGCCCACTCTGAGCGGTTTTACTTGTGGCTGGCCCCGTATTTCGCCTTCATTTGTTGCAGATGGGTCTCCATCCATTTCGTGAGGGATTCCCAGTCGGCGCTGTACCATTCTCCGCAGTCGCAGGTTGCCCGATATGGGGCGCTCGCGGTCGAGTGTCCGTAGTGGAAGGAGTGCCCTGGTATCCCCCTCTCGGCGCCGACCTCCGGTTCGTCTTCTACGATCTCCCGTTCGAAGACGAGTTCGTTGCCGGGTCCGACCCGGACGAACGTCCATCCTTCGTTGCCGTAGTGGTTCAGCGCGTCCTCGAAGGAGTAGTAGGTCCCGTCCGCGTAGTACGGGGTGAACGGGTTGATCGTTCGCTTGATCGTCTTGTACTCGTACCGTGGGCCTGGGTGCTGGATCTCCGGCGCTTCGGTGATCCGGTAGTGCTGCGCGCCGTAGAGTTTTGAGCCTCGCTGATAAGCGGCGAACGCTTCTTCGAGGGTCGCGTATCCAGTGGACTCTGACCAGGGTTTGCCATCTGCTGAGTATTCCAGAATGTAACGTTCGTCCGTTTTGGTCATGTTCGTTCCTTTTCGGGTTAGATTCCTGGTGGGCTTACGATGCTAGCCGGGGTCCACGGTGCCGAATCTTCGGCCTCGATCCTTCCTTTGGCGATGACGCTCATCTCAACTTTTCTGTCGATCGCGTCCAGGGCGCACTCAGTGGCATACTTGGCCGAGGGGGCGGCCCCGAACGTGTAGAAGCTGGGAATGCCGTTCATCTTCCTAACCTGCCACCTCCAACCCGTGTCGTCCTCCCAGACTTTGTACTCGTAGTCCTCTCGGGACGGTTCTGTGCTCATCCGCAAGCGATCGCGTGGTCAGCGTTGGACCATTCGGCGGCCTCGCGGGAGGCGGTGTCTCGTGAGTTCACACTGACCGTCGCGACCCCGAGATCGACGAGAGCGAGGACTTCGGCGAGCGCGGCTTCCTCGGTGTCAGCACCACCACAGGTTGACACGAGAACGGCGAAGGGTCGCTTCGTGTCGTGCGTTTTCCTAACCTCCCACTCCCATCTCAGTTCAGACTTCCAAATCTTGTACTCGTAGTCTTTACGGGACGGTAACTGCATCAGAGGATCTCCCTTTCGAAGATGAGTCTTCCCCGCTCTGAGGAGACGAGACGCCAGCCTTCTAGCCCGGCATTGGCCAGGACATCCCCGATCGCGGGGAGGTTATCGTCGGCCCCTCCTTCGTACTCGATGAGGTACTCGAACGTTCGAATCCTCATCGGGGCGCCTCCCTGTCGAATGCGTATGCCGGGCGGAGGATTGCTCTGGACCGGTTCAGACTCCCAGACGATCTGATCGAAAAGGGGTGGATTTCCGTAGATCCTAGAAGGTAGAACCTGGGCGGCAGCTACCCTTTGGGCGTTCTCTTTCGCGTAATGATACGACCAGCACTCCCATTCGCCCTGGGAGAGGACTTCAACCGCGTACTTAGCACAATCACTCGGGCTCATCAGATGATCTCCCTTTCGAACGTGTACGTCGGCATTAGCGTTCTCCTGTCGTAGAGAGATGTTGTAATCCTCTCTGTACAACGTTCAACACGTCGAGCATCATCCCGATCGTGACAACGTTCTCAGGATCCGCGTCGAACGTCTCCCATTTCGCGTCGTTCTGGAGGTCGTACGCGACCGAGTCCGCTATCTTGCTGTCGATCCAGAAAACCGCCTTTGAGCGAGCGTCAG
>JAYSOF010000006.1:0-3636 GCA_043723165.1 bacterium | reverse complement strand
GACGACTTCATGAAAGCGGTAACGGCAGGGAAGGAATGGAAGACGAAGTTCCGCACGACGCCGAAGGGCGTCACCGCCCCCTCGTACCCAGCCCGTGAGCTCCTCCGCTCGATCGCTCAGGCGGCGTGGGACTGCGGTGATCCGGGTGTTCAGTTCGATACGACGATCAACTCGTGGCACACGTGCCCCAATTCGGGCAGGATTAACGCCTCAAACCCGTGCTCCGAGTACATGCACCTCGATGACTCGGCGTGTAACCTCGCCTCGATCAACCTCATGAAGTTTGTGAAGAAGGACGGAACGTTTGCGGTTGATGAGTTCAAGCACACCGTAGACGTGTTCATCCTGGCTCAGGATATCCTCGTTTCCGGTTCGAGCTACCCGACGGAGAAGATCGGCCAGAACGCGAACGCGTTCCGCGAGCTCGGGCTCGGGTTCGCGAACCTGGGAGCGCTCCTCATGTCGAAGGGTATCCCGTACGACTCGAAGGAAGGGTTCGCGTGGGGAGGCGCTATCGCGAGCCTCATGTCCGGCGAAGCGTACCGGTACTCCGGTGTCGTCGCGTCTCGCGTCGGCGCGTTCTCTGGGTACGTCGCGAACCGCGCGCCGATGATTGACGTTATCCGCCGTCACGGCGTTGAGGCTAAGAAGGTTGATACGAAACTCTTGAATGACCGCGCGCTCTCTAAGGAGGTGCAGTCAGTCTGGACCGAGGCGCTCGCGACGGGTAAGAAGTACGGCGTGCGAAACTCGCAGGCGACCGTCATCGCCCCCACGGGAACCATCTCGTTCATGATGGATTGCGATACGACCGGCATCGAGCCAGACTTCTCGCTCATCAAGATGAAACAGCTCGTCGGCGGCGGGTGGATGAAGATTGTGAACGCGGGTGTACCGAAAGCTCTCTCGAACCTCGGGTACGGCCCGAAGGACGTGAAGGCGATCACCGACTACATCCTCGAGAATGGCAGCGTCGAGGGCGCGCCGAACTTCAAGGACAAGCACCTCGCGGTGTTCGATTGTGCGGTGAAACCCGCTGGCGGAAACCGTTCGATCTCGTGGCGCGGTCACGTCGGCATGGTTGCCGCCGTTCAGCCGTTCATCTCCGGCGCGATCTCGAAGACGTTCAATATGCCGAACGAGACGACCGTCGAGGAGATTGAGGAGTCGTACGTCGAGGCGTGGAAGAGGGGCATCAAGGCGTTCGCCGTGTACCGTGACGGATCGAAGGCTACCCAGCCTCTCTCGACCGCTGCGCAGAAGAAGAAACCTGAACCCGCGAAGGTAGAGGCAACGGCGCTCATGGTTACCTCGGGAGCCTCCCGCCGCCGTCTGCCCCGCACCCGTGTCTCTGAGACCCACAAGTTTACGATTGCTGGCCACGAGGGGTACCTCACCTACAGCGTGTACGACGACGGCGCCCTCTCTGAGATTTTCATCCGCATGTCGAAGCAGGGGAGCACCCTCTCGGGACTTTTAGACTCATTCGCCATCTCGGTTTCCATGGCCCTCCAGTACGGTGTGCCTACGAAGGACCTCTGCCACAAGTTCATCTACACCCGCTTCGAGCCAGCCGGCTTCACCGAGAACCCCGACATCCAGATCGCGACGAGCATCGTCGACTACATCTTCCGCTACCTCGGCCTCCGCTTCCTCTCGAACGATGACCTTTCAGAGTTCGGTATGGAGCGCACGGTTCCCATGTCCCCGGTTGCCCAAACTGCTCAGGTTCCCGTTCCTGAGTCTGTGAAGGTGAGTGTTGAGTCTTCATCTCGTGCACCAGAGGGTCACGATCACGGTGACAAGAAGAAGGTTGCCGCGGGGACCGTGTGCAAGAAGTGTGGGGGTATGATGGTCCGCACGGGAACGTGCTCGACCTGCCTCCAGTGCGGTGACTCTTCGGGAGGTTGCTCCTAGGAGAACGCGAAAAAAACTCCCCAACGAAAGTTGGGGAGTTTTAGTCTGTGCCCCCACCAGGATTCGAACCTGGGACCGTCTCCTTAAAAGGGAGCTGCTCTACCAACTGAGCTATAGGGGCAACGGGTCAATGATACCCCCAGTCGCACCTTTCTTTCAACATCGTTGACGGTTTTTGTTCTTCAGGTAGCATTGAGCCAATGCGAAGGGGAGACATACTTTTTGGAATTCTCGCTATCGGGATTGGGGTTTGGATTGCTAACGGAACTCCGCTCCCGTCCGTTTCATCGGGGGACGGTGGAAACTTTCCATCCCCGGTCCTATCTTCAACCCCAGCTGCCTCCATGGCACCAGTTCCCGTTTCGTTCCGTGATGTGCGGGCGATTTACCTCACCGCCGGCATGGCATCTGTTCCGCGCCGTCTCGGTGCCGTGGTTCAGCTCGTCGAAGATTCAGAGCTGAACGCCGTGGTCGTGAATGTGAAAGACGGCGACGGAACGTACCTCGGTCCGGGAATGGAAGGCGTCGCACGGAAGCTCCGCGAGCACGGCATCTACCCGATCGCCCGCATCGTCGTGTTCCAGGACAATACCCTCACGCGCACGAACCCGGAGTTTGCTGTCCGGGGAGCGGATGGTGCCGTCTGGGCAGACGCCGGTGGGTACCGTTGGGTGGACCCGGCGAACCGTGAGGTGTGGGATAGGGTAGCATCTACCGCAGAACGGGCGATAGATATTGGGTTCCTCGAGGTTAACTTCGACTACATCCGGTTCCCATCGGATGGGGATGTAGGTGAGCTCTCGTACCCCTCGTACGACGGGGTGACCCCTAAGGATGAGGTGCTCGCGAGCTTCTTTGGTTACCTCACCGAGAGGATTCACAAAAACCGTCCCGGCGTAGCTCTCTCGGCCGACGTGTTCGGTTTCACGTTCATCTCTCGGGGCGATCTAGGTATCGGCCAACGGCTCGAGGTGTACGGTAGGTACTTCGATGTGCTCTCCCCGATGCTCTACCCTTCACACTTCAGCCCGGGGACCTTCGGGTTCGAGAACCCCGCGGAGCATCCCTACGAGCTCGTGGGGAAGACGCTCGCGTCAGGGTTGGCCCGCCTGCGGGCGGTGAGCTCCACAGCCGTCGTACGGCCGTGGATACAGGATTTCAACATGGGGGCTATCTACGACGCCCCGCTCTTCCGTGAGCAGATCCGGGCGACCCTGGACGCTGGGGCGGGGGACACGTGGATGGCTTGGAACCCCTCGAACATCTACGATCCGGAGAAGTTCATCCGCGCCCCCGAGGAGCGTTGATTTTCAGGTTTCCCGTTGGTACCATTCGGGTAGCGTCTGCCTTTAATTAGAGGAAGGAGGATCCAGGTGCCCACAAAAATACTTTTAGTTTCTCCCACCTCGTTCCGCGACCGGTTACGGGTCGCACGGAACATGCGCGCCGATTGTCTTCGTGAGGTCGAAAAAACCCTCGTGGCTATGAAGCGCGATGGGTTGATCGTCGGGTTCGTGCCGATGGGTAGGGTCGACGGTTTCCGTCCCGCTGACTTCTGTGTTACCGTCACCGATGCCGGTGTGCGGAAGGTTGTACCGCTCTACATTCGGAACTATCCCGGCGTTGCGCGTGGGGATAGATGCTTGGTGTACGTCGAGATGATCGAAACCGACGGAGAGCTCAGGGAGAAGATCTGGGAGGTTATAGAGGAAGGCTTAA
>JAYSOF010000005.1:0-1068 GCA_043723165.1 bacterium | reverse complement strand
TCGTGAGCTCGAGGGACGGGATGAGCTCCTTTGATTTTATGAGGAGGAGCTTCGATGCGACGACGAGAAAATCTGCGAGCATCGTCGGGTACTCCTCGGGGAGGGCGTCCACCTTGAGGCGCTCGACGTACGCGAGAAAATCCCCCGTGACCTGCGCGAGGCTCACGCTCGTGATCGCGAGCTCCTCACCCTCAATGAGCTCGAGGAGTTTTTCGAGCGGACCTTGGTACCCATCGAGTGCAAGTTCGTATGCCATAGCTGCTGGTGAATGAAGCTAGCCGTGCCGGATGACCATCACATCTCCGTCTTGAACAACGTAATCTTTTCCCTCGAGCCGGAGCCACCCCCTCTGCTTTGCATGGCTCCACCCTCCCGCCTCGAGGAGCTTCTCCCAGCCGACAACTTCAGCCCGGATAAACTTGTGCTCAAAGTCGGTGTGAATGACACCGGCCGCCTGGGGCGCCTTCGCTCCACGCTCGATCGTCCACGCGCGCGTCTCGTCCTCTCCGGTCGTGAAAAAGCTGATGAGACCGAGCACCTCGTACGCTTTCCGGATGAGTTCCGCAATAGCACTCTCCTCGTTTGCAAGGTCAGCCACGACAAAGTTTCCGCCGTACGGTACGATTGCGGACTTAATTTCCTCCGTCACATCGCTCGGATTCCCGTTCAAGAGGAAGAGTTGCTGCTTTCCAGTCAGGAGCTGGAGCTCCTGCATGATCGGTTCCTCCGCGTGCGCATGGACGAGCTTGCCGGCCACGAGCTCTACCTGAACCTGCTTCAGTACCTCGAGGGCGTGCGCCGATGCGGCGTTTCCCGAACGCGCCTCGGTCTCGAGCTTCGGGATACGTTTCTCGACGGTTTCTAGATCCTTGAGCGCGAGCTCTGCTTCGATGATACCAATATCACGAACGGGGTTAGGTCCACCCTCAACGTGGATAATTTCTCCGCTCTCGAAACAGCGCACCACGTGCACGATCGCCCTGCACTCGCGGATGTTAGCGAGGAACTGGTTCCCCAAACCCTCACCCTGGCTCGCACCCTTCACGAGCCCCGCGATATCGTAGAACT
>JAYSOF010000004.1:0-25698 GCA_043723165.1 bacterium | reverse complement strand
AAACGAGAACGGGTACAATTATGCTGATGGGTAAGAACATCGCATGGTTTTTGATTGTACTCGCTCTCACGCTCGGGCAAATCCCCTCAGGTAGCTTTGTCGAACGAGCACGGGCGCAAGAAGCTACCTCAACGGTAGCGGCCGCCCCCACGAACGAACAGCAACGGCAGGAGCTCGAAACTCAGCTCTCGGAGCTCAAGAAGCAGGAAGATGAGTACCAGGTGCAGATCGATACGTACCAGAAGCAGGGTAAGACACTCTCGAACGAGCTCTCAACGCTCAACGCAAAAATCAGTAAGATCAAAACGCAGATTCAGTCGGTGAACCTGACGCTCACAAAGCTCTCAGGGCAAATCACCGAAACGCAGAAGAACATCAACCGTACCGAAAACCAGATCGACACGAACCGGAACGCGATCGGGAGGTCTATCCAAAACCTGTACGAAGCTGACCAGCACGGGATTCTCATCGTGCTCATGGCAAACCAGAAGCTCTCAGATTTCTTCGGGGATGTTGCGGACGTGATCCTCGTGCAGAACAACATCCAGATGGCGCTCAGAAAAATCGAGAAGCTCCGCGAGAACCTCGTGAACCAGAAGGAGGAACTCACCGCGGAAAAGGATGATGCCGAGAACCTCCGCGCGATTCAGATAGCTCAACAGAAGAGCGTCGCCCAAACCCAGCAGGAAAAGAACAGCATCCTCAAAACGACGAAGGGTAAGGAGTCTGAGTACCAGAAACTCCTCACCCAGAACCGCACGAAGGCTGCTGAGATTCGGAACCGCATCTTCGAAATCTTGGGTGGCGGACAGCTCACCTTCGAAAAGGCATACAGCTTTGCGAAGCTCGCTGAGGGTGCGACCGGCGTCCGTGCGGCACTCATCTTAGGAATCCTGAACCGCGAAACACTCCTCGGGAAGAACGTCGGGCAATGCACGTACAACCAGATCATGAAGGGTGGCACGACGGCGATGAACCCGAAAGATGTTCCGACCTTCCTCGCCATTACGAGCGGAATAGGGATCAACCCAGAGTCTGTTAAAATTTCGTGCCCGAACAAAGATGGAACGTACGGTGGCGCTATGGGCCCATCACAGTTCATACCTTCTACGTGGAAAACCTACTCAGATGCGGTCGCAAGGATAACCGGCAACAACCCGCCGAGTCCGTGGAACAACTCAGACGCGTTCGTCGCGACGGGGCTCTACCTGAAACAGTCGGGAGCAGACTCCCAGACAGCCGCCGGAGAGAAGAAGGCAGCGGCGATGTACTACTGCGGCGGAAATTGGAACAGGTACGCATGCACGTACTACGCGGGTAAGGTAATAGAAACCGCAACGAGCTTCCAGAAGGATATAAACCTTTTGAACAGCACACAGTAGCCTCAGATTAAAAACAGCTCCCTTCTGGGAGCTGTTTTTAATTAACATTACGAAGCTTCTTTGAAGGCTCCGACAATCTTATCGAGGTCTCCGTCAAGAATTTTTTCGAGGTTGTGAAACTTCTTCCCGATGCGGTGGTCGGTGATCCTATCCTCGGGGAAATTGTACGTACGGATCTTTTCAGACCGTTCTCCGGAACCAATCTGTGAGTTTCTGAGCTCAGAGACCGAACCGACCGCCTGCTCACGCTGGAACTCGAAGAGCTTCGACCGGAGTATTTCCATCGCCTTGTCACGGTTCGCGTGCTGGGAACGTTCGACGCGGCACGAAACGACGACGCCGGTCGGGCGGTGAAGAATTCGCACGGCGGTTTCAACCTTGTTCACGTTCTGACCGCCCGGTCCACCAGCGCGGGAGAACGTCACCTCGAGGTCGCTGTCTTTGATGTCTACCGCCTTAGCTTCGACGATCGGGAGCACGGCAACCGACGCGGTCGAGGTGTGGATTCTCCCCTGCCGTTCGGTTACCGGAACGCGCTGGACGCGGTGAACGCCGGACTCTTGCTTCAGGTCGTTGTACACGCCGAGACCGGAAAGCTCAGCTACGAGCGTCTTGTACCCGCGCGCACCAGACTCAGACGCATCGAGAATGCTGAACTGCCACCCGCGCTTCTGCCCGTACTTCTGATACATACGCGCGAGGTCACCGGCGAAGAGAGATGCTTCATCCCCTCCCGCGCCCGCGCGAATTTCCATGATAATCTTATTGATCGATGCGGTATCCATAGGTAGATTCCAAACACTCTACCCTAAGGGAAGGGTCGAGCGCAAGAAAATTACGAGGCTGAATCGAACAGGTTCGAGAAGCGAAAGTAGCTGTGGGCAATGCGCTCAACAGCCTCACCGCGAGAAATCTCACCCACGTGGTACGCGCGGACCGGCTCGGCAAAAATCGTACGGCCGACCGCAAAACCGACGACACCGGGAACGCGGGACCCAGCAGAAACCCAGCTCTCGACGATCGTCTCTGACTTACCGCTCCCGAGTATCACGATACCCACGTGGTCACGGTCGCCTGACCGCGCCTGGGTAACGGGAATCGCAATTTCAACATCGGTCGGAAAACCGGCAATCTTCCACACGTTGGGTTCGATCCCCTGAGACTGAAACTCTGATATAGAAGCAGCCACGTACGCACCCGAAGATTCCGGGGGGAACAGAACCTCGAGGAGGAAGCCGTACCCGCGCTCCGCGCAGAACGCGCCGAGGGTGCGGAGGTTTTCGAACAGGTGCCCGTTCTTTCCCGGGTCTCCCACGCGATCGTACCGCACGAGCGCCTTAGCATACTCGGGACGTACCGCGTCTAGGTGGTCGCCGAACCGATTTCCGTACGCGAACGAAAACTCGTCTGCCTCAGAGGCTTCGGTCGTAAGAATCCTCGTGATACCGGCGACGCGGGCGAGCGAGTGGATACTGAGACCGAACTCTTCGTCGACGAGGATTGCGGCTGCATCACGCGGAACTCCGAGCTCGATGCCACGGAGGAAGCCTTCGTAGATCAAGAGCTTCCTGTCCACCACGATGGCCCGATCGCTCGCGCTCAGGTTTTCGTAGTTGAGCCCGAGGAGCTTAGTGAACGAGGAACGGTGGTCGAATGGGAGGATGTAGAGCTTGCGATCCATTGTTAGATGGTGGTTTTAGAAACGGGGAGTTTTTTCCAACGTGGCGCACGGTAGCCGGAACGAGACAGTATTCCAGCTTCAGCGCCGATTGCTTCAATGACCGACGTCGCGTTTGCACTACCTCGCCGGATTGCCTCACCGATCTCTTCTCCGCTCGCAATTGCAGAAACGAAACCGGAACCGAACGCATCACCGGCACCGGTGCGGTCGAGCACGAGACGCTCTTTGAACGTTCCGGTGCTCCAGACGCTCGTACCGTCTGACACGTGCGCCCCGCGTGAGCCGTCCGTCATCACCGCAATCCCGGGAATGAGCTCATCAAATTTTTTGAAGATACCCTTCGTGTCGTGGTACGGAACCTCAGTCATGAGCGCCGCTTCCTCGCGGTTCGAAATCACCACATCGCAGATTCTGAGGAGGCTCAAGAGCTTCGTCTTCGGGAGCGAGAGGTAGAAGCTCGACGGGTTTACCGCAATTTTCGAACCAGCATTGCGGAGCGACGCGAGGAACGGGATGAGAACGTTCGGGTGTATTGCACCGGGAGCGACGTACACCCACCGAGAGGGGCGGACAGCTCCCGCGAGCTCAGCGCGTGAAAAAACTTCTGAGGCTCCCCTGTACACGAGCACGATACGCTCACCGCCGGGAGCACGGAGGATCGTCGAGTAGGCTGTCGCCCGCTTAGGATCAATCACAGAACGGACCCGGACCCCCTCGCGGGTTAGGTGCTTCTCTACATCACGTCCTGCGGTATCAGATCCGATGCGTACGGCAGCGGCAACCGAGAGGCCAGACCGCGCGAACGTTACCGCGGCGTTCGCTGCTCCTCCGCCGACCGCAAAGGTCGTATCTGAAACCTCAATCTTTGATCCGAGTGAGAAACACTCAGCAGCTCCCGTTGGAAACCCAGCCCGCGGGAGGTGTTCGGGATCGTGGAGCACATGGAAGAGTCCCCCGCCGAGGAATACATCACGCGTCGCTGTGCCGATGGTCAGTACGTCGAGCATGGTTAGTGTTTCTTCTTCCGCTTCACCGCCCGCTTCGCGGCGAGCACGATGTGCTTAGCGGTCAACCCGTACGCCTCCATGAGCTCTCGGGGCGTCCCCGAAGCGCCGAACGAGTCGGCGACGCCAACGAACTCCTGGGGTGTCGGGCAAGATACGACGAGCGTTTCAGCAATCGCGCTCCCCAACCCACCCGCGACCTGGTGTTCTTCAGCTGTGACGATTGCCCCAACGCTCTCCGCGAGCTCGAGAATGAGGCTCGTATCGAGAGGCTTTACCGTGTGAACGTTCACCACGATGGAGTTCACCCCATCAACCTCGAGGAGGCGCGCTGCCTGGAGCGCTTCAGCTACGAGCGTCCCGCACGCAAACACCACGACGTCTGGTTTCTTAGAGGTTTTGGGAGTCCAAAAAATTTGAGCCTTGCCGGGAACGAACGGGGTGGAGGGAGTCGTGAGCACGGGGCTCACCGCGCGCGCGAAACGGAGGTACACCGGACCCCACAGCTTCGCGGCAGCAGAGGTTGCGCGCTCCGCCTGGATCGAGTCGCACGGGACGATGACGCGCACGTTGGGTAGCACGCGCATGAGGGCGATATCTTCGAGCGCCTGGTGGGTTGCACCGTCTGGGCCCGTCATGAGACCGGCGTGGTGACCGGCGAGTTTCACGTTCGAATCGTTGTACGCAATCGTCGTGCGGATCTGCTCCCAGTTGCGCCCGGGAGAGAACGTGGCGTAGGAAGCGACGAACGGAATCTTTCCAGAGATCCCGAGGCCAGCGGCAATCGTCGCGAGGTTCTGCTCGGCAACGCCAACCTCAAAGAATCGGTCGGGAAATTTTTTTGCGAACGCTTCGGTCCGGGTCGATTCGGTGAGGTCTGCGGAGAGCGCAACGACGTTCGGGTTCGCCTCCCCCGCTGAGACGAGACCGGGACCGTACCCATCACGGATCGGTTTAGTGGGTGCGTCGGTTTCAAAAATGTTCGGGTTCAGTTTTGCGGGTGGGTTGAGCATAGGAATTGTAGGGGCTACTCGTGCTCGCTCTTTATCTTCCCGCCGAGCGACCGCAACTCAGAAAGCGCACGTTTCGCCTCTTCTTTGGTGGGGGTTTTACCGTGCCAGAGGTAGTCCCGCTCCATGAAGCTCACCCCCATACCGGGGATCGTGTGGGCGATGATTACGGTCGGCGCTTCGTAAACCGCACGCGCCTCGTGAATAGCATCGACGAACTTGCGAATGTTGTGTCCATCAACCTCGAGGACGTGCCAGTTGAAGCTCTCGTACTTACCCCGCAGTGAATCGAGCGGCATCACGTCTTCGGTGAAACCGTCGATCTGGATGTTGTTCCGATCGATGATTGCGGTCAGGTTTCTGAGCTTCCGCTTCCCCGCGAACATTACCGCCTCCCACGTGTTCCCCTCGTCGTGCTCGCCGTCTGAGAGGACTGCATACACGTGCGAGCGCTGCCGGTTGAGCTCGCCCGCGAGCGCCATGCCGATTGCCTGAGACAGACCGGAACCGAGCGGGCCAGAGGTTGTCTCAACTCCCGGGAGTGACCCCCGGTGCGGGTGACCCTGGAGCCGAGAACCGAACGCTCGGAGCGTGCGGAGTTCAGAAACGGGAAAGTACCCGGAGAGGGCGAGTGCGGCGTACTGTACCGGACAGATGTGTCCGTTCGAGAGCACCAACCGATCACGGTCTTCCCACTGCGGTTTCTTCGGGTTGTGGTTCAGTACGTGGAAGTAGAGCGCGCTCATCACGTCGGCCATTCCTAATGGACCAGCCGAGTGGCCAGAACCTGCGGTGACGAGCATCTCGATGATGAGCTCGCGCATGCGGTGCGCCTGCTCCTCCAAAAATTTGAGCTTAGGTTCGTGGAGCGAATCCATACCGTTTCATTATATACGAAAAGCTTCTGAAAAACTCCTCTATAGAACACAGAACCACTCAAAAAGGAACCTAAAATTTTCCACGGAGGATGGGGCTCGGGCATCGCCCTCAAGGTACCCCGGGTGAAATTTTTTGGGTTCCTATTCCCCCGCAAACTCAGGGTAGAGCTCGAAGAGGGCGAAGAGCAGCGAGAGGACGAGCGGGCCTAGTATAAAACCGAGCGGTCCGAAGAGTGAGATTCCGCCGAACACAGAGATGAGGATGAGGAACGGGTGGATGTCCGTGTGCCGTTCGATGAGCTTCGGTCTCAAGAAGTTATCGATCGAGCCTACCACGATTGCTCCCCAGAGGAAGAGGAGGATTGCCCTCGTGGGTCCCACGGTGAAGAAGAGGTACACGGTAGCGGGAGCAGTCACGAGCATCGAGCCGACCGCTGGGATGAGCGCGGTGAGCACGGTGACGGCGCCCCAGAGCGCGGGCTGGGGAACGCCGAGCACGGTGAACCCGATTCCGGCAGCGACACCCTGGATGACGGCAATGAAGAGGGTTCCCGAGATGACCGAATGCATCGCGAGCGAGAGCTTGGCGAGGATCTTCTCTGTGGCAACGTGCCCGAGGGGGCTCCACTCGATGAACTTCCTGCGGATCCGTTCGCCGTCTTTCAAGAAGTAAAACAGCGCGATGACACCGACGAATGCGTTCACACCGATTGAAGCGATACTCGAGAAAACAATCCCCAAGTTCTGGAGCCCCCAGAGAATCCCCTGGCGTACGTACTCACCTACCCGTGCGAACATATCGGCGGTGATGAGCCCTCCCTCGATCGGCGCGTTAACGGTGAACGTACCACTCTCAGCCAGGCGGGAGTACACGCGCCCAGCTTCTCCGAGGACCCGAGATCCGAGGATGACGAACGGTACAACGACGATGACGGCGATGAGGAGTGAGGTGATGAGTGCGGCGAGCCCCTCACGCAACCCGCACCACCTGAGCACGCGCCGGTGAAACCCCTCGGCGAGCATGCTGAACGTGAGCGCGAGGAGAATTCCGGTTGCGTACGGACGGGCGATGAAGAACGCGAGAACGAGCGCGCCCATGAGAGCGCCGAAGTACACCGTCGTCCTGATCCGTGCCGTGAGCATTATGCGTTCATTGTAGCAGAAACCAGCACCTACGACCGCTTCACGTGCGCCTCAGCAAACGAACGCTCTGCCCGAACCTTTTTCCCCGGGTTGAAGATACCCTCGGGGTCAAAAATGTTCTTCACATCTAGGAAGAGCTCGCACACCTCACCTCCGAACATGAACGGGAGGAACGAAGAACGGATCAGCCCATCGTTGTGCTCCCCCGTCATTGAACCACCGTACGAACGGACGAGACTGTATACCTCATCCATTGCGGGAAAAATCTTAGCGCGCTCCTCGGGATCGCTGAGCTTCATGAGCGGAATGATGTGGAAGTTACCATCACCCACATGACCCGCAATCGTGTAGAGGAACCCGTACCGATCGAGTATGGCGTAGAGCTTTGGGAGAAACTCTGGAGCAGATTCGGGACGGATCACCACGTCATCAACGAACGGCGCAGTCTGACGGTCCTTAACCCGCTGCCTCAAGAGGTTGAAGCTCTCCCGGCGGATCGCCCAGTACTTCAGACCAGATTCCGGCGTACGCATGATACGGAACGGGAGCTCGAGCGAGCTGAGCTCTCGCGCGAGACCGTCGAGCTTGCGGTTCACGATGTCGGAACTCCCTTCCTCAAACTCTACGATGAGGACGAGCTTCGGGAACCCCCTCGTCACAACCATCCAAAATTCTGGGAGGAATGATAAAAATAGGGAGACGGGGTTCTTTGCAAGGAGCGAGACGAACCCGCGCCAGAACTTGAGCGCGAGGCGGAACGTGTGATCATCGAACGATTCGAAGCTTGACGGGTGGAACGTGAGTACCGTACCCGTAACCTCGGGGAGGGCGCTGAGATCACGGAGGAAAATTACCGCCATCCCAGTGTGCTCCGGTTTCGGAACGAGCGAGAGGGTCGCCTCGGTTACGATACCGAGTGTTCCCTGTGCTCCGACGAAGAGCTTCGTGAGGTCGAACGTCTTCCCATCCCACACGTTCCAGAGCGCGTAACCGGAGGAATTCTTCGAAACGCGTGGACGGGCGGAAGCAATCACGTGTGCGTTCATTCTCAATAGGTCGTACATGCGACGGTAGATGGAGCTCTCGAGGGTACTACCGTTCATCTTCTCGTTGAGCTCTCGTTCGGTGAGTGGCTTCACCTCGCACTCGCTCCCATCGGACAAGACTACCCTGAGGGAAGAAACGTACCGATCCGTTTTTCCGTAGCGTAACGTTTTTTCTCCGCCCGAGTTGTTGTTTACCATACCGCCAACACTGCAGATTTCACGGGACGCGGGGTACGAGGGAAGTATGAAACCTCGGGCCTTCGTCTCCCTGTCAAAATCTCGGTACATGAGGCCCGGCATAACGCGGGCAGAAGCTCCGCTCCCGGTAGCAGAAAAATTGAGAAAACGGTTCAGGTTTTTTGAAACGTCGAGGATGATGGACTCGCCGAGCGGTCCCCCGCTCATATCGGTACCCGCTGAACGGACAGTGATAGAAATACCCGGGTTTGTTTTCTTCTTGGAGAAGACGTACCTGACGAGAGCAGAGATGTCAGCGGAATCGAGCGGTGAAACGATTACCTTCGGGGTAACCTCAAAGAGGCTCGCGTCACGACTGTAACGAGAGAGTGACGGAGCGTCATCGTAGACGTCGCCACGTACGATCTGTTTCAGTTCGCGAGCGAACGAGCCCATGAGAACGGTGGGTTACCGGACGTCTAAGAGCTCAACATCGAAGATGAGAACCGCGTTCGGAGGGATGACGCCACCGGATCCCGAAGCACCGTACCCGAGCTCCGGAGGAATGGTTAGTGTACGCTTTCCGCCAACCTTCATGCCAGCAAAACCTTCATCCCAACCGCGGATGACGCGACCGGCGCCGAGCGGGAAGGTGAACGGAGATCCGTGATCGTACGAGCTGTCGAACTTAGTCCCATCGACGAGCTTACCCGTGTACTGCACGGTAATTTCTTTACCCGGCACCGCGAGAGCTCCCGTTCCTACGACCGTATCTACAATACCGAGATCGGAAACTGCACCCGACGGTTGGTTTGTGTTCATGGTGTTTTGGTTATTGGTTTGATTTTCAACTGGACCCTTCGGCTGAACGAACATTAGAAATGCACCGACGATGAGAACTACTAGAGAAGCGAGCGCGATGGTGACCTTATTCATTGCATCATTGTACCACGAAGCTCAGGTGGTCGCCGACCGAAACGTTCGTGAGAGAGACCGAACCGTTCGGGAGTTCAATGACCGTTGGCCACTCGGGGTTCCAGAAGAGCATCCGGTTCGGTTTGAGCTCGGCAATTTTCCGAACATACCCTCCCCCATCGAGGACGACGGCGTCGATCGGAAACCGAACGCCAAACGTGTGGATTCCCCACCTCGTCTTGATCACGAGAGGTGTGGGGAGGGATGCGCCGATGAGACCCTTCGCCTTCTCGGTGCTCGTTCGGAGCTCGCGGGCTCCTGAGCCAACCCGGGCACCGTTCCGATCGTTCACGATGTTCATTACCGGAAACATGATCTGAGTTTCTCTACGTTCGGACGGTCGGGACCCTCGCCTGCCTCTCCAGGAACTTCAAGGAGCCACGCGGCACGGCGAAACGGAGCTGAGTCGGCGAGCGCGCGAAAACCAGATATCCCTATCTCACCCTGTCCGATGTTCTCGTGCCGATCGTGGTGTGAATCGAACGCGGTCATAGAATCGTTCGCGTGGATTACGAACAGGCGCTCGAGTCCGACGTGCTCATCAAATTCACTCGCAAATTTTTCAACAGACGCTCGCGTGTACGGTCCAATGATGCCGGCTTCGAACGCGTGCGCGGTGTCGAGGCAGATTCCGACGCGAGAGGTTTTGAACGGACGGGAGAGGAGCGAGAGGTCAGCGATGGTTCCGCCAACCTTAGTTCCCCCGCCGGCGGTATTCTCGATGAGGAGCTTCGCTTTGCCGGGAACTGCACCGAGCACCGCGCGCATGCCTGAAACTTCCTGCTCGATAGCTTCCTGTCGATCGAGGGTACCGCACGAACCCGGGTGGAAAATGAGGCCATCTGCGCCGATTGCCTCAGCAACCGCGAGGTGATCAGTGAGGCTCGCGACCGATTTTTTAAACAGGTCGGGAGAGGGGCTCGCGAGGTTCACGAGGTAAGCCGCGTGGAGGTACACGGCCTTGATTGGGCTCGCCCCGAGCGCCTTCCGGTATTCGGCAATCGCCGAACGTGTGGGGAGGGGCGCGCGGAACGCGCGGGGAGACCCGCCAAAAATTTGGATTGCAGATGCACCGATCGAAACACCACGTTCGATACCGCGGGCGAGCCCCCCGGCAACAGAAACGTGTCCTCCGATGAGCGGAACGCTTTCTTTCATACGTACGTATTGTATACCAGAGCGTGCCGAGAGATGAATTGCTATTGCGACCTAGAATGTTTGAGGTACACTCTTAAACATGAAATTCGAGATCTACCCAGGATCGCAGGAACAACCGAACGCAGCGGACGTATCGGGAGCAATCCTCGACCGGTTCATTGAAGAGAACCGTAGCGCCATCAGCATGGGCAACTTCGGCATCGTGTCGCAGAACCTCCTCGGAGAAATTTCACGCGAGCTCGCCATCGCCGAAAAATCACGCGGCCTCAAGTTTTCAAAAGAGCTCGCACGGTACCTCGAAGACGACTTCGATAGCTACCGGTCAGAGCTCGATGTTCCAGAGGGTGATGAAGACTTCAAAGCTTCAGCGCGAGATTTCCTCAGGGCGTACCAGGGGCACGAAGAAGAGCTGGCTGAAGTGCTCTAGCTCCTCCCCCTCTCCCTCAAACCGAGCGACGATCTGCTGCGCACCCTCCGGTGGTAGCGGATTGCAAACCGGTGAGCCTCATCACGGACACGTACGAGCGCTTCGAGATCGAACCCAGCTGGAAGTTTTCCGATGAGGTCGTTCCGTTTTCGTTCGGGACCCTTTGCGAGACCGACGAGCGGAACCGATACCCCGTGCTCGCGGAGTACGCCACGGACTGCGTTCACCTGCCCCAAACCTCCGTCGACGAGGATGAGGTCCGGGTACGGCCACTCGGGGTGCTTGAGCCTACGTTCGATGACCTCTCGGAGCATACCGGTGTCGTCGGGATGAGATGCCTCCCTAATTTTGAACGTGCGGTAAGAAGATGTATCAGGCTGACCCCCCGAGAAGACAACCATCGATCCGACCGCTGACGTTCCGGAAACGTTCGAGATGTCGTACCCCTCAATCCGCAGAGAAACCCTCGAAGAGCCGGGAACCCCAACCTCATCACGCTCAACGAGGGTGCTGTCGCGGACGTGCTCGAGAGCAGAGAGACGGCGCCGGACGCGTTCCGCGCGTTCAAAGTCATGGGCAGCGCTCGCCGATTTCATTTCACGGGTGAGGTCCCGAACCACCCGTTCGCGCTTTCCCGCGAGGAAGAGCTTTAAACCGCGGATGTTTCTCTGGTACTCACGCTTAGGAACGGCACCGGCACACGTGCCGGGACAGAGCCCCATCTGGTAATCGAGGCACGGACGCTTGAAGGAACCTAACCGGTCAGGCGGGTGGGTGCTCCACGGAAAAATCTTGCGGAGAATCCGGAGCGCCTCACGTGCCGAGGAAGATGACGTGAACGGACCGTACCGCACTCCCCCGACCGGGGTCTTTCCACGCACAGGCAGCACCCGGGGGAACTCGTCGTTCGTAATTTCAAAAAAGAGAAAGCTCGTATCGTCTTTCTCGCGCACGTTGTACGGGGGCTGGTGCTCCTTGATGAGCTGGGCCTCTAAGACGAGCGCTTCGAGGGCTGAAGGGGTTAGTTTGAAATCAACCTTGCGTATCTTTGAAACGAGGGACTCGATGCGTGTATCGTGCGGTCGGGTGAAGTAGCTCGATACCCGGCGGCGGAGGTTCACCGCTTTCCCGATGTAGAGAATTTTTTTGTCTGCACCGCGCATGAGGTACACACCCGGGGTTTCGGGTAAATTCTGGTATAGCTTCTTTTGCGTGGGGCTACTGTTCATGTGAGCTCCTTACGTTCCGGGCTCGCTCAGCTCTGGTACAGAATGAAATCCATGAACTGCTCGAACGGCTTCTTCTCTGGCACATTACGTCCAGCACCTACCGCAATCTCCTTCATGTGCTTCACCGCTTCGTTCATCCCGTGCGCAAAGAGCTCGCTCACCTGGTCGAACGCAAGCCAGCTGAACGAGAGCACGGGAGGGGTGAGCACGATATCAGCCTGCTTCAGGATGTGGCGTGCGAGCTGGTACTCGATGATCGACATCGCGCGGTCGAGTGCGGTCGCGAGCGACCAGATGCTGAACTCTTTTGTGTTCACCCAATCGCTCGAAACATCGACCGCGATGACGTACTCAGCTCCCATCGCCCGCACGACGTCCGCAGGTACCGGGTTAGAAAACCCGCCGTCGATGAGCGTCTTCCCCTCGCGCGAAACCTGCTGGAAGAAGATGGGGAGCGCCATGCTAGCCTGGACTGCCGAGAGGACGTCTCCGGTAGTGATGGCTACGTCGTGTCCAGTTTCGGCATCGGTCGCCATCACGGTGAGCGGAATCTTAAGGTCCGCAAACGTTTTTCCGCGGATACCAGACTCGAGGAACTCAAAAATTTCTTTCCGCTTGAACACTCCCCCGTTCTGGTTCACGAGGAGCCACCGGGCAGAATTTATGTCTTCAGTCCTAATTGTCTTAAAGAATTCTCGGAGTGAATCAACCTCTCCCGTCGCCGCGTACCACGCACCGATGATTGCGCCGATGCTCGTCCCCGCGAGGTAAGAGACCTCAACGTTCGCACGTTCGAGTGCCTTGATAACACCGAGGTGTGAGAGCCCCTTAGCGCCACCGCCACCGAGCGCGAGACCAACTTTTTTTACCTTGTGCCCAGCTTTCATAAAACTATGATAGCACCTTCTTTAGGTACGAGCCCGTAGCGCTCCCAGCCTTCTTTGCTACCGCCTCCGGGGTTCCCTCTGCAACAACTTTTCCACCGCGATCTCCCCCGTCAGGCCCGAGGTCGATGACCCAGTCAGCCGTCTTGATGACGTCGAGGTTGTGCTCGATAACCACGACCGTGTTCCCGCGATCCACGAGACGTTGGAGCACGACGAGAAGGTTTTCGATATCTGCGAAGTGCAGTCCGGTTGTCGGCTCATCGAGCAGGTAGATCGTACGGCGGGTATCGCGCTTCCCGAGCTCAGCTGAGAGCTTGATGCGCTGAGCTTCCCCGCCCGAGAGCGTGGTGGCAGATTGCCCGAGCTCGAGGTAACCCAAGCCGACCTCACCCAAGATCTTGAGGCGGTCGTACAGCCACGGGATATCCTCAAAGAACGTGATCGCCTCTTCGATGGTCATGTGGAGCACATCGTTGATATTCTTACCCTTGTACTCGACGGCGAGTGTCTCACGATCGAAACGTTTCCCCTTGCAGATATCGCACTGCACGTAGACGGTGGGCAAGAAGTGCATCTCGATGGCGATCACCCCGTGCCCCTCGCAGTGCTCACAGCGTCCACCCTTCACGTTGAAGCTGAACCGTCCCGGCTTGTACCCACGCACGCGGGCATCTTCGGTCGAAGCAAACAGGTCACGAATGAAACTCCACGCACCGACGTACGTTGCAGGGTTCGAGCGGGGCGTACGGCCGATCGGCGACTGGTCGATGTTAATGACGCGGTTCATGTGCTCGAGCCCAGTGATGGATTTGAAAACTCCAGCGCGGTACGCGGCCCCATTGAACGTGTTCGCGAGCGTCTTGTAGAGCACATCGTAGACGAGTGTGCTCTTACCCGATCCAGAAACTCCGGTGATGGCAGTCAAACGTCGGAGCGGAATCCGAACATCGATGTTCTGAAGGTTGTTTTCAGTTATCCCCATGATGACGATCGCGTCATGCTTCGGGAGCACCGGACGGCGCTCCGCTGGAACCTCGATGAACTTCTTCCCGCGGAGGTAATCGAGCGTGAGTGATCCAGGTACCCCATCCTTCAGAAGCTTCGCGGTCGGACCGGCAGCGATAATTTTTCCACCGTGAACACCTGCTCCCGGGCCAACGTCGACGAGGTAGTCTGACGCTCGGATGGTGTCCTCATCGTGCTCGACGACGAGCACGGTGTTCCCGAGGTCGCGGAGCTCGAGGAGCGTCTTCACGAGCTTCGCATTGTCCCGCTGGTGGAGGCCGATGGTCGGCTCGTCGAGAATGTAGAGCGTGCCGGTCAACCGCGAGCCGATCTGGGACGCGAGCCGAATGCGCTGAGCTTCCCCGCCCGAGAGCGTTCCCGCCCTCCGGTCAAGGGTGAGGTACTCGAGCCCAACGTCCATGAGGAACGAGAGGCGGCTCGATATCTCACGGAGCGGAACCTCTGCGATCTCGTTGAACGAGAGGCGTCGCTTGCCGGACGGTGCGGAGAGGTTTTTGAAGAACACCTGCGCCTCTTCGATTGAGATGGACGTGAGCGAAACGATGCTCTTCCCATCGATCAAGACGTTCAGCGCCTCCGGGCGGAGACGCTTCCCGAGGCAGACGGTGCAGATTTTTTCAGACCAGATGCTCTCGACGCCGAGGCCATTGCAGGTCGGGCACATCCCGTACGGGCTATTGAAGGAGAAGAGGCGCGGCTCGATTTCAGGAAACGAAAACCCGTCGTCGGGGCACGTGAACTGAGACGAGAGGGAAACCTCGCGGTCGGCGATGATGGTCACGACGTCGTGCCCGTACTTGAGCCCGGACTCGATCGCCTCGGCGAGGCGCAGGCGGTTCTCCCTCTCGCGGAAATCAATCGTACCGGGTATGCGGTCGACGACGAGGTCTATCGTGTGCTGCTTGTACTTGCTGAGGTCGATGCGCTCACGGAGCGAGTGTAGCTTCCCGTCGATGCGGACCTCCGAGAAGCCTGCATTCAGGAAATCGTAGAGCATCTGGTAGTACTCCCCCTTCCGCCCGCGGACGACGGGCGCGAGGATTACGATGTTCCCCTTCTCCTTGTTTGCCTTCGCGATCTCAACCGCGATGTCTACGATCTCGTCGGTGGTGAGCTTCTTGATTTCTTTCCCGCAAATCGGGCAGTAGGGCTTCCCCGCACGGGCGAAGAGCACGCGGAGGTAGTCGTAAATTTCGGTAATCGTTGCAACGGTCGAGCGCGGGTTCGCCGAGTGGCTCTTCTGGTCGATCGAGATCGCAGGAGAGAGACCCTCAATCTCATCAACATCCGGCTTATCGAGGCGCCCCAAGAACTGCCGGGCGTACGCGGAGAGAGACTCGATGTACCGACGCTGACCCTCGGCGAAAATGGTGTCGAACGCGAGGCTCGACTTACCGGAACCAGAGAGGCCCGTGAACACGGTGAGCTTCCCGCGGGGAATCTCGAGGTTCACGTTCTTGAGGTTATGCTCCCGGGCTCCTTTGATGATTATCTTGTCGTTCATGTGAAAACTTTAGGTGTATACAGAAAGTGCCTACGGGTTTGGATACGTAGGGGGTACGAGGGAATGGTAGCGGAAGGGAGGGTTAAGTCAAATAAAATATCCCCGAGAATCCGGGGATATGTTCGTGTGCGGTTCAGGTAAACACCAACCTGAAGTTGTTGATGAGTGCCTTCATCACCTTCGGGCGCCAAGCTTCGAAAGCACCTGTTCGGTTCCACAAACCGAGAGTTAATGAAATGACGGCAACGGCGAGTGAGAACGTCACCGGGTTTGGCCACGTGAAGCTTATGAGGGCAATAAAGACTCCAAAGAGAACCACGTCGCCCAACATGACTACCCCCTGAATGGTAACCGCGAGCAAAATACCTATGTACTTCATATGTTCCTCCGTACGTGAGAGATACTGCGAACAACATACGACTTTAAAAATTGCGTGTCAAACAGAGAGCTCCAGGTTTGTCTGGAGCTGCTTTCAATCATCGTAGAACTTGCAGTCCGGCGAGCACCCGCTCCCCGGGACAACGTTCTTCTCTGCTTTAAGTTTGGTTATGCTCTCTACCGCGGCGAGGAGCGTCTCTCCGCTACCGGCGAAAGTCGAGTACGAAGCACCGTTCTCGTGGACGTGGAAATTTCCGCCGAAGACGGTCCAGTACCCAGAGCTCTTCCGGTACGAAAACGTTGGGTTAAAATCCTCACCGTAAGTTTCGAATGCCCTCTCGAGGGCACGGTTCAGTGGATCAGCTGACATAGCAGCCTCCTCTCTCGTTATGTGAAAATCGCTACCCTAATAGGTACTCCTACACCAGGGGGTGCGTCAAATGCTACCGAACACCAAAAACGATGAGCGTGAGCCCGAGCGCAATGCGGTACCAGGCGAACGGTTTGAACGTGTGCTTCGAAATGAACGAGGTGAACCACCTGACCGCGAGGAGCGCGACGGCGAACGAAACGGCGAAACCTATAGCGAGTGGAGCTACATCCCCCGCCCCGAACGAGGCCGAACTCTTCAGGAGATCGTAGATAGTTGCGGCGAGCATCGTGGGAACCGCGAGGAGGAACGAGAAACGCACGATTGCCTCACGGGAAATTCCGGTGAGCATCCCTCCCACGATTGTAGCCGCCGATCGGGAAACCCCGGGGATGACCGCAAGTGACTGAAAGAAACCGACCGAAACTGCCTGCTTCCAAGAAATAGATTCAAGGGTTACCTCGCCTCGGTTCACGCGACGCTCTGCCCAGTACTCGAACACGAGGATAAGAACTCCCCCGAGGAAGAGTGACCACGCGACCACGGGAATGCTCCCCAGGAGGTAGCCCTTGATGAGCTTGTAGAGAACGAACCCGACAACGGCAGTCGGAACGAACGCAGCGGACACACGGGTGAACAGGTGCCGATCGCGGAATACCCGAACACCGTAGAGCACGACGACCGCGAGGATAGCTCCGAGCTGGATTGTAATCTCAAAGCTCTTTACGAACGCGCTGTCCCCTAGCCCGATAGCTCGGCCGGCGAGGATGAGGTGCCCCGTCGAAGATACGGGGAGAAACTCTGTGATTCCCTCAACGATTCCTAAAACTGCGGCGTGGATGAGGTCCATACATGCTCAATGGTACCACACAAAAAAATCTCCGGGCGAGCCGGAGATTTTTTTTCGAAACGTCAGTTTCCAGGAATCTTCTATGAGGTGAGCTTCCGGTGCCCGAGGCGAGCGAGGAGAGAAACCGCATAGATCATTACGAAGATACCGATCGTGATTCCGAACGCCCTCAGGTTTTCCTCGTGCCCGTTCACGGGAGAGATGAGACTCGCGAGGAGGTACGTGCGCGTACCGGTAGCACCGAGCACCTGTAAGTTCAGAGAATCAGAGCCACCGACGATAGATACGGAACTCGTAGCAGCTTTCTTTGCAGAGAACGTGAGCACCGCAAACGTTTCTCTCATACGGAGGCCGCCCCCGAAGCGCGCGGTCTTCACAATGGACCCTCGAACATCGTCCAAAAAGTTTTCTCCTTCACCGAACGAAGGCTCCCACCCTGAACCGTACGAAATCGATTCGAAGGAGAGGGCATCGTTTGGGTAGCTGAGCTCCAAGCGTGCGGTAGTCGGAACACCACGCGTAGGAACCGCGGTCACCACAACGTTCACGCGGTCACCCTCATGTACGGTGAGGAGCGACGGAGAAATTTCAAACCGGAAAGCGCCCCCTCCCGCAACCTGGGAGGTTTCTGGAGCGACCGGCACGGCTGAAGGAACTGCGGACGCCGGAGGAACAGGCACGAACTCTACAAACTCGATCGAGGAAGAAGAATCACCGAACACGCGGTTCGGTCCGCGAAAACGGGCGAAGACGAGCTTGGTTCCGCTCCCCCCCGTGAGAGCCCACGAAGTCCCCGTCGCGTACGCCTCCCACGAAGCCCCCATGAACGCGGCGTTGTTCGAGATGGACATCTCGGTCGCGCCGGGAGCTCCGAGCGTGAGGTGCACCACGCGAGCGTTGGTGCTCCGGGCTCCGTTGTTAATTGAAACGGTCGTAGCGTCCGCGGTCGGACTCCAGGTAACCTGGGGACCCGAACCTCCGCCGTTAGTTTGGTTTCCGCTCTGGGGGGTACCCGCGGTAGCAACCTGCGTCGTACTGAGCGCAGACGGAACGCCGCACACGTTGTACGCACGGAGGGCAAAGTTGTACGTCGTCCCCGGTTTGAGACCCGAGAGTACTACCGACTGAACCTGGTTAGCGAGCGGCTGCGGGACGCCCGATACCTGTGGAGAAATTGAAAAGTTGAAGTCATCGATCGGGTTAACCGACTGGTGGATCTCGATCTCGGCGAGGGGTGATCCGCCGATGGTGAGCCACGAGAGGGTACCGGAGGTTCCCGCGAGCGTAACCGACGGATTGCCGGGTGGGTTCGGCTGAACGCAAACAGAACCACCTCCTGCTACCGTAACGGAGGTTACCGAAATCGGAGAGGCAGTTCCCGTCACGTGGATCACACGGATGCTGAAGTAGTGGGTACCGACGCTGAGCCCAGAGATGGAAACGCTCTGCGTCGCACCGGCTACAGGGGTAGGAGCGCCTGAAACCTGCGGAGCGATCGAATCGTTCGAACTGGTAATCGGGCTTCGATCGGTGTGGATATCGAACTCAGAGAGGTCACTGAACGTGGGGGTTACCCAAGAGAGGGTGACCGAAGGACCGGAAGCCGATGCGCTGAGTCCAGAAACAGCGGGAACCGAAACGCCAGCCAGAGCGGTCGATGGGAAAATAACCCCGAAGGTGGCGAGGGCGACGATTGCGAGCGCTGTGGTGCTTACTTTCTTCACGGTTAAAATACTAGCACATTAAAAATGTTGTGTCAATACTATGCAGAAATCCCCAACCGGTATGTCGGTTGGGGATTTTCTTTGAATCTATTACTTACTTCAGGAGGACCATCCGCCCCGTGCGGACCGATGAACCAGCCCGGAGTACGTACAGGTACGTACCCGATGAAAACGAGGACGCATTCCACGCTACGCTGTACGAACCGACGTTCATGGTTGAGCTCGGGATGAGTTCAGCCACTTCCCTACCGACGAGATCGAACACGGTGAGCGTTACCGACATTGCGGTCGGGAGCGCAAACTTGATGCTCGTCGTTGGGTTGAACGGGTTCGGGTAGTTCTGCGAGAGCGAGAGCTCCGACGGAACGGTTACGTCTCCCGCGACCGACGTGAGCGTTGCGGTCATGAAGTTCGAAACCGCAGACCACGCACCAACTGAGTTTCCCTCACCCCGAACGCGCCAGTAGTAGGTCGTGTTTGGGTTGAGAGCAACGGAAGCGATGTGGCTCGTCCCGGAGAGGAGAGAACGTTCGTACGCGATTGAGGTGAACGAAGAGCTCGTTGAAACCTGGATGCGGTACAGGACAGATGCGCTGACCGTACTCCAGGAAAACATCGGGTTCTTCGATTGGTTCGTTGCGTTGTTCACCGGTTGGAGCAGGTTCGGTTTTCCCGAAGCCGCGCTCACAACGGTGAACAGCCACGTGTCACTCCAATCGCTAGAACCAGATGAGTTCTGCGCGAGCACACGCCAGGTGTACTTCGCACCAGGCTGGAGACCTGAGAGCGAACACACCGTCCCCGAGAGGGTCGTATCTTGGAAGATAGACCCATCCTCGTTGAACACCTGCAACCAGTACGCGGTACCTCCCGATGAGGCGTTCCACTGCATTGGCGCAGGAGACGTCACGTTCACCGCAAGGTTTGCGGGAAACGATAGCGCGGGGATCGTGGGAATCGGAGCTGAACTGCTCCCGCCATCATCGATTGTCGACGTGTCAGCCTTTATGTCGTCTACGAAGACGACGCCTAGACCAGAATCACCGGCAACTTTCGAGAACGAGATCTTGAGACGTGAGAACGTCTTCGATCCCGGACCGAGGTTAAACTGGTAGTTGATCCAGTTGCTGTTCGGGAAGATGTACACGAGCTGACTTGAGCTCGCGGTATCCCCCACACCTCCACGGTCGAGCGAAACTGCTGCGCGGACGACACCCTGCACGTATAGCGGGGCGCGCATTCGCACGAAGAGTTTCTTCGGCATCGGTCTCTCGGCGTACGTCGTTCCGTACCAAACGTACGGTACGAGCGTTGGGCTCTGAGCTTGAACAGCTACGAAAGAGAACCGGTAGCCGGTCCCCGTGTAGCCCGTATCGGTAACCGCGCAAGACGGGTTTGTGATTCGGGCACTATCCAAGAGGGTGAATGTAGATTGCCCGGAGGCAACCTGAAATCCTGTTACGAAGAGAGTTAACAGGGTGAAAAACGTAATGTTTTTCATCGTTTTGTCCTTCCTTAAGGTTTGTGGTTGTGAAATGAAAGCTGAAAATATACTACAGGATAAAAGCGATTATGTCAATGTTTGTTCACCCCGGGGTACATTGACAAATACAGTAATTTCTATTACTGTACTACCAGCAATAAAAATTTACATATAACCCTCATAAGTTAAGGAAAGGTAGGAACGTATGGCAAATCCTCAAGCTTCAACCCCAAAGGGTGGCACCTGGTCACCGGGCGGCTCAGGTCCTAAGTTTTTAGGAGTTCTGACTGTCCTCATAGTAATCAGTCTCCTCGGGTACTCGTTCTTCTCAAAGGGAGAGTAGGCTTCCGCAGCCGAGGCATCAAAACCTGGGCACGGAGGAACAACCACTCCCCAACCGACGACGATCTCGATCGAGCACAGCAACGTGCAGATTAACCAGTACTACGGAGATGTCGAAAACGGTTCCGAGTTCAACGTGGGAACCGGTGATACGACAACGACGGCGGGTGGAACGGTAAACAAAGCACAGCAAAAACCACCGGTCGCTTCCCTCCCCCCGAAGGTGAATCCGCAAGCACCCGACAGTGCTTCGATCCATCGGCGGAAAACACTCGAGAGAGCGGGTAGATCACCGAACGATTCAGCCATCATAGAACCGAGATCTGTGGCTCAGCACCCCGGAACGAACGGGGCGAACAGAGAGCAGAGAGATTCAGCTCTCGCGCAACTAAAGCTCATCGTGAGACAGCTCGAACGGTGCGGGGCAAACATGGAACGGATGTGGAGAGATGAGGATACGATCAAGTGCGATGTCCGCGCTCTGAAACAGATCGTAAAAAATTTCACAGACTCACTCCGGGTCTACCGTGCCTACCAAACGCAAGAAGTTCACCAACAAGCAGCGGGCAACACGGTGATCGTTGGGCTCAATGAACCTATGAGGGCACCTTCGTACCGACAGCGTACGAGCGTAAACTGAGAAGGCGCAAAAGAGACTCCCCTGGGAAATACATCCGGGGGAGTTTTTAATTGTGACGCTACATTGACAAAACATAGAAAAGGGTGTAGAAAAGAACCAGCTAACGTTCTGATTTTACATACAACAAGCGAAAGGAAAGCATATGAAACGGCTCACGTTTCTAGCGCTCACGGTGCTCGCGGTTACGGGGGCATCGTTCGGGCAACAGTTTCACTCCGGTTTCAATGTGGATGGGACGCTCGCAGCGTACCGCAGCTCCTCGGGAAAACCAGAGGTACAGCCGATGAGCCAGGTAAACATCTGGCAGGATATGTACCGCGGACACCTGTTCATCGTTGGGAGAATTTCTCTCAACAAACCGGGAGCAATGAACGCCTTCTTTACCTCTCCGCCCTCGGGGACACTCGTGGGGCTCACGTGGCAACCGACCACAGCTTTCGGGATGAGGGGTTTGGGTGGAATGCCTGGGAGCGGAAGGGCAATGGGAGAGCTCTCCCTCTGGATCGGACCAGAGAGTCGGTGGATCGAGCTCAGCATGACCGCTCGGGCATGGCGAGACACGACGACCGATGGCAGTGCGACGCTCGGCATCACGTTCCAACCGATGAGAGACTTCAAGGTGGGTGTGGAGTACTACTCCTACATTACCGGAGCTCTCTCAGACGACTGGCTGGGAGGAAACCTGAGCTACGAGCTACGAGCGGGAAACCAAACCTCCCTCGTGTTCCACGCCTCAGTCCTCACCCAGAAGCTGAGACAGGTCCCGTACGCGGGAATCACCTACGTGTACGAGTTCAACTGAACACATACACGTAGGAACATCATAAAACCTCGGAAATTATTTCCGAGGTTTTTTTGTTTCCTTCTTTTTCGTTTTTGCCTTCCTTGCGCTCGCCTTCTCGTTGAGCTTTACCTTCCCCTTGAGTCGCTTCGAGAGCTCGGAGATCTCATCGCGGAGGAGCGTGGCGAGTTCGAAGTTGAGGTCCTGCGCAGCTTGCTTCATTTCAATTTCCTTCTGAGCAACCGCGCGCTCGAGCGCAGCGCGAGAACGACCCACGGGGGCGAGCTCGGTCGCGAGGACATCGGATGCGGGCAGTATGCTCGTAATTGCGCGCACGATGGTTCGCGGGGTGATGCCGTGTTCGGTGTTGTACGCAATCTGCTTCACCCGCCGCCTGTCGGTCTCCCGAACCGCTCGGGTAATCGATCCAGTCATCTCGTCCGCGTACATGAGAACCTCTCCGTCAACGTTACGCGCAGCACGGCCGATGGTCTGGATGAGCGAGGTCTCGCTCCGGAGGAAGCCCTCCTTGTCAGCGTCGAGGATAGCGACGAGAGAAACCTCGGGAAGGTCTAAGCCCTCACGGAGGAGGTTCACCCCCACGAGCACGTTGATCTTCCCCTGCCGGAGCTCTGTCAAAATTCTGATACGGTCGAGCGTCTTCACATCACTGTGGAGGTACGAGACCTTCATGCCGAGCTCTTCGAGGTACGAGCTCAAGTCTTCAGCCATCCGTTTCGTGAGCGTTGTGACGAGCACACGCCCGCCGGATTTAACCCGCTCTTTAATCCTCGGGATGAGGTCATCCACCTGCCCCCGTGCGAGAAGGATGGTTATCTTGGGATCGATGAGTCCCGTCGGGCGGATGATTTGCTCAACCGTCTGGTTGCTCACCTTGCGCTCGTAGTTGCTCGGGGTTGCTGAGGTGTAGATGATCTGCTTCACCCGCGCGTTGAACTCCTTGAATGTGAGGGGTCGGTTATCAGCAGCTGAGGGGAGGCGAAAACCGTACTCGATGAGCGTCTTCTTTCGAGCAGCATCCCCCGCGTGCATTCCCTCGAGCTGGGGAACCGTCACGTGAGATTCATCGATGACCGTGAGAAAATCGTCGGGGAAGTAGTCGAGAAGTGTGTCGGGCGGCTCTCCCGCTGAACGACCTGAGAGGTGCCGAGAGTAGTTCTCAATGCCGTGGCAGTAGCCGACCTCGCGGATCATCGCGGTATCAAACTTCGTACGCCGTTCGATGCGTTCCGCCTCGATGAGCTTCCCGTGCTTCTCGAAGTACCTGAGGCGCTCTTTGAGTTCCGCTTTGATGGCGGTGACCGCGCGGACGCGGTCGGGAGCCTCGGTCACGAAGTGCTTTGCTGGAGCGATTGAAACCTCGGTGAGCTCGAGCGTTCCGTTCGGAACGAACCCGCGCACGGGGTCTACCTCCCAGATGCGCTCTACCTTCCCACCCTTAACCGAGATATCGTAGATGACCTCACGGTCGGGTGGCATGATCTCCCACCGGTCGCCGCGGTTGCGGAACGTACCGCGCTTCAGGTCAGACGACGTGCGCGAGAACTGCACGTTCACGAGCTTGTGGGTGAGCGTTGCACGGTCGAGCGCATCCCCCACCGCGATGCGGATGATGCTCTTCGCGTACGCCTCAGGTGCGCCGAGACCGTAGATGCACGAAACGGATGCGACGATGATCACGTCGCGTCTCGTGAGGAGCGCCGCGGTTGCTGCGTGCCGGAGCTTGTCGATCTCGTCGTTGATCATCGCCTCCTTCTCGATGTACGTATCGGACGTGGGGAGGTACGCCTCCGGCTGGTAGTAGTCGTAGTACGAAACGAAGTAGTGCACCGCGTTCTTCGGGAAGAGCTCGCGGAGCTCGTTGCAGAGCTGTGCGGCGAGCGTCTTGTTGTGGGCCAAGACGAGCGTCGGTCGCTGGATCTCGTTTATGACGTGCGCAATCGTGAAAGTCTTTCCAGACCCCGTGACACCCAAGAGCGTCTGGTGCGCCATCCCCTCGCGGACGCCCCGAACGAGGCTCTCGATAGCCTTAGGTTGGTCCCCAGCCGGGTTGTTCTCTGATACGAGATCAAAAACGCGCATTACCTCCTAATAGATACCACGCCGGACTCGTTTAATAAAGTGCGAATTTTTCCAAGGTCCTGCAAAAGCCAGTATTTTCTTTTGCAGTTTGAAACCATTGCAATGCTTAAGCATTCCTAAATACGAGGGTAATGCTTTGAGATTAGAATTTTTTAAATTCTTAAGCATCCTTTTGGCAGTTACACTCCGAAGTGTGCGATGGGAGGGAAAAAGAACATAACCGAGAAAATCAACACCTTGTGTATATTTTCTGAAAATTATTTTTCTCGGATGGAGCGTGAGAAAAAGTTTCTTATCCAAAAAATCCCGCACTTCTCCCTTCGAACGCTTACCGCGTCTGAACTCAAGCCATGCGGACAGCAAATTATCCAAAGAAATGATAGACTCAAAATCGCCATGAATTCGAACCTCGAATCCCCCCCCCCCCGACGGAATTGATTTGCCGATTATCCATAAACTGAACGAATTATACCGCTTAGTTTACGAAATTGGCTTGGGGCTCCCCAAGAGTAACCGTTTGGGAATTTGGTTGAAAGCTGAAAATTTGTCTTTGGAAATCCAGGAGCTGATTCTGACCGCTGTCTTAGAAAAGAAAAACGTGAAACTGCCATGTGTCTCCACAGCTCGAATAAAAACCGAGCTGTTGAAAAAGATTATTCGGAATGCCTTTGAGGTGTCTGCCATCAACCGGAGCGGTTACTTTCGAAGCCAGGAAAAACTGCGTGAAATTTCCAAAATGCTCACAGGATGGATCGGCTACCTGGAGAAACAAGATCCCCGCTCGTAAAGAGCGGGGCGAAACTTCCACGCGAGAACGCAAGTTCTCATTCCGGTTATCTGGATTGTTCCAGTTCAAATAGAACTTGCGATTGTCGCCGTTCCAGTTCGCGTTCGGAACATTGCCGTCCGCATTGCGGGAACTTGTATTTACCAAGACCCTTCCATAGCACCGGGCATTTCCGCGGAAATGCCCTGCGTTTCCCGGCAACACAGCCGGTTTGCATTTCGGAAAATCGCAAAAGCGAACTCCCGTTGAGCCGAGGTAAGCAGTTTCGTAGATCGGTAAATTGCCACCGTAGCAAATAACGCTTTATGTGCCCGGCCAACTTTATAACCCTTCCAATTATAAAACATCCCCGCACCAATTGGTACGGGGATAAATAAAAGAAAAAAGGATAACGCTACGAAACTTCCACGCGAGAACGCAAGTGCTCATTCCGGTTATCTGGATTGCGCCAGCCCAAATAGAACCTGCGAACGTCGCCGAACCAGAGCGCGTACGGAACATCGCCGTCCGCATTGCGGGAACCGTTGCAAAGCGTCCAATTTGAAAAATCCAGATGCTTTCCGGTAGTTTTGAAATACCAGAGTTCCAGAAGCATGCGTTCCTTGAGGACAATAGAGTTAGATTCGAATCCTTCCTCTCGCATCGTATTTGCAGATTTGTTCTTATGTTCTTCATCTGCCTCCACATTCGCCTTGAACCGGCGAATGGTAGTT
>JAYSOF010000003.1:0-5753 GCA_043723165.1 bacterium | reverse complement strand
GACGGTGTCGGTGAGCTGTCCCCCCTCGTCGTGCCCGACGTAGCCGGGAGGAGAACCCACGAGCCGCGAGACCGTGTGGCGTTCCATGTACTCAGACATATCGATGCGGACGAGCGCCTTTTCATCGTTGAACATGAAGCTCGCGAGGGCGCGGGCGAGCTCGGTCTTCCCCACCCCGGTCGGACCGAGGAACATGAACGAGCCGGCCGGACGGTCCTCGTCGGCCAACCCTGCACGCGAACGGCGGAGGGCGCGGGCAACCGCAGAGATCGCGTCGTCTTGACCCACGACGCGCGAACGGAGGTCGTCCTCGAGGCGAACGAGCTTCTTCATCTCAGACTCGAGCATCCGTGAAACCGGAACGCCGGTCCACCGTGAAACGACGGAGGCGATATCATCTTCGTCTACGGTTTCTTTGATGAAACGCTTGCCTGCGGCAGGCTTCGAGCCGAGGTACTTCTTTTCGAACGAGGCGTACTCCTTCTCTGCTGTGGGGAGCTCGCCGTACCGGATGCGGGCGACGCGCTCGAGGTTCCCGTCGCGTTCGGCGAGCTCAGCCTCTCGGCGGAGGTCGTCAATTTTCTTTCTCAAACCGTTGAACTGTTCGAACGAGAGCTTCTCCGCGTGCCACTTTGCAGACAGCCCATCGTTCTCTCCCTTGAGCTCCTTGAGGCGAGCTGTAACCTCACGGGTCCTCGTTGTTTTTTTCTTCCCCTTCTCCCCGTCGAGCGCGGAGCGTTCGATCTCGAGGCGGGTAATCTCCCGGCGAACCTTATCGAGCTGGCTCGGCATGCTCTCGCTCTCGAGACGTCGTGCTGCACCGGCCTCGTCGATCAGGTCCACCGCCTTATCGGGGAGAAACCGGTCAGTGATGTACCGAGACGAGAGGTTAACCGCAGCGACGATTGCCTCGTCGGTAATTTTGAGACCGTGGTGTATCTCGTACTTCTCCTTCAACCCGCGGAGAATTGCGATTGAGTCCTCGATGGTAGGTTCCTCAACGAAGATGGGCTGGAACCGGCGCTCGAGCGCGCTGTCTTTCTCGATGTGCTTCTGGTACTCCTTGAGCGTCGTGGCCCCGATACACCGGAGCTCCCCGCGGGCGAGGGCTGGCTTCAGGAGGTTCGATGCGTCGATCGCACCGTCAGCTGACCCAGCTCCGACAATCATGTGCACCTCGTCGATGAAGAGGAGAATCCGCCCGTCTGACTGCTGTACCTCACGGAGGAACGCCTTCAGACGGTCTTCGAACTCACCGCGAAACTTCGTTCCGGCGATGAGCGTGCCGATGTCTAACATGACGAGCTCCTTACCCTTGAGCGGCTCGGGAACATCACCTGAAACGATGCGCTGCGCGAGGCCCTCTACGATGGCGGTCTTCCCCACCCCAGGTTCACCGATGAGCACGGGGTTGTTCTTCGTTCGTCGCGAGAGGATTTGCATGAGCCGTACGAGCTCTTCCTCACGGCCGATGACCGGATCGAGCTTACCCGCACGGGCCTTCTCGGTGATGTTCACCGAGTACCGCTCGAGCGCCTGGAACTTGCTCTCGGGCATTTCATCGGTGACGCGGGACGAGCCGCGGAGCTCGGAGAGCGTGCGGAACATGTTCTCACGGCGAGCCCCGGCTCGGGTGAGCGCATCCCTTGCTGGAGACGGGATGTCCATCGTCGCGAGGAGGAGGTGCTCGCACGACACGAAGTCATCTTTCTGCTTCTGGGCTAGCTCGGCAGCGCGGTCGAGCACCCGCATTAAATCTTGTGCGAGGTAGAGCTGGCCGACCGATGCCTGCTGCGTGACGGTCTTCGGGATCTGGGAGAGGAGCTCATCCACGTCGTCTCCGAGCGCGGTTACATCAACGTTCGAACGGATGAGCATCGGCCTCACGAGCGTCATCTCATCTTCGAGGAGCGCAGAGAGGAGGTGGAGCGGTTTGAGCTCCCCGTGGTTCATCCGCCCGACGAGCTCTTGGGCGTTCTGGAGGCTCTCCTGTGCCTTGATGGTAAACCGTTGAAAGTTTGGCATGTGTACGTATTGAGTATAACCGAATGGTAACCAAAACCCCCACCGTTAGCAAGGTTGATAGTTGGGTGCTAATACGTGAACCTAAACACCCTTCGGGCGCTCGGTGAGCGTGACGGAGAGAGTGAGCGTATCGTTCCCGCGGACCACGGTGAGTGTCACCGTATCCCCGACCGAGTACCGCTGGAGGAGAGCGGAGAGTGGCGCGTCAGAAGAGATGACCCTGCCGTCAATCTTCGTGATGATATCTTCAGCTCGGAGGTCAGCCTTCGAGGCGGGAGAGTCAGTCATTACCGCCGGACCGTCCTCGGTTCCGCGTACGAGCGCGCCGGAATCTCGGGAGAGCTTCTGGGTTTTCGCGAGGTCTTCGGTCACGAGGATGTACCGCACACCGAGGTACGGAACCTTGATTGACCCGGTCTGCTTAACCGAGTTGATATCCCTCCTCGCCTGGTTGATTGGTATCGCGAACCCGATGCTCTGGGCGCCCGAGGCGACGGCGGTGTTGATGCCGATGACCTCGCCCTTGAGGTTCAAGAGCGGACCGCCCGAGTTACCCGGGTTGATGGCTGCATCTGTTTGGATGACACCCTGAATGGTCTCCGTTCCGTACCCGGCACCTGAAGCTGTCACCGTACGCGAGAGCCCCGAAATTACACCGACAGAAACGGTGTTTCGGAACTCGCCGAGCGCGTTCCCGATAGCTATCGCGGTCTGCCCGAGCTTCACGCTATCAGAATCGCCGAGCGAGGCGGTCGGGAAGTTGCTCCCGCTTATCTTGATGACCGCGAGGTCTTGGGAAGGATCGACTGCGATGACCTTCGCCGGGTACTTTTTCCCATCGTTGGTAAACACGGTGTACGAGGCAGACTCATCTCCGGCTACGTGTTTGTTGGTGACGATAAACCCGTCAGCCGAAATGAGGAACCCGCTCCCACCCCCGACGTCTTGCTTCTTTGTCCCCTTCTCGCACGGCTTAGAAAACTGATCGCCGAACAACCCCTGGAATTCCGGGGGGAGGTTTTGGAACGGGTTGTATGGACACTGTTCGATTACCGGAACGTCCTTCGAAATGACGATCGAGACAACGCTCGGGCTCGCGCGGTCGACCGCAGCGATGACCGCCTCTTCGTAGTCTATCGCGGGCTTGTAGAGGCTGACCGGAGCGGTGGGTTGGCCCTTTTCGGTAGATGTAGGCTTGGTGGATCCGGTAAAAAAATCAAATACCAAATCGAAGAAACCTGCGTGCGCTACCGGTACACTCCCGGAGAGGGAGAGGGTGCCCAAAACGACAGCTCCCGCTACAATCGTAGCTCCTATTTTGTGTTGAATTGTTCGCATACTTCTTCTACGAACGGAGGGGTGCGCTCGGGTGCAAAAAACTAACGGATCTCAAACCGGAGCGTGACGCTCGAACGAACTTCCTGTGATCCCGGCTGGATGGTCGGAACAGAAGCAGCTTCGCTCTTCATGAGACCGTTGCGCGCGAGGTCGTACATCGGGGTTGGGTACTGCCCACCCTCATCGATCGAGAGCAGACGTCCGATGCTGAAACCAGCTGCGCGTGCGGTAGCCCGAGCTTTCTCTTCAGCCTGCGCGATTGCCTTTGCGCGCGCTTCGCTCTGGAGCGCCGACGGATTGTCGATGGTGAACGAGAGCTGGGAAACAGAGTTTGCACCGTTCTGCACGACACCGGAGAAACCGGCGCCGATCTTCGTGAAATCGCGGACCTTCACCTCAGCAGACTGGGTAATCGTGTACCCGACGATGTCTGCGGGTCGGCACACGCTGCTCGAGTCGGTGCACGGGTAGTACTGGTACCGAGGTTCGAGCGAGTACTGCTGGGTCTTGATGTCAGCCTCTGAAATTCCCTGCTCCTTGAGGAACGCGATAGATTTGTTCATCTTCGTCGTGTTCTCAGTTTGGAGCGCCGCTACATCCTTACCGCCCTGGGTCACCACGCTGAATGAGAACGCGGCGATGTCGGGAACGGAAACAACCTTACCCTCTCCGGATACCACAAAGCTGCGGTACGAGCTCGGCTCAATCGAACTCCCGTACGAACGCGAGTAGCTCCAGAGAGACCCCGAAGCGACGATTGCTGCAACGCCGACCGCAGCCCACATGAAGTTCTTTACCTTTTGTTCGTTCATACGAACATTCTACCACGGGGAAGAGCTACGAAGGGAACACCGACCCGAGGCGGCGGAGTACCTCGCTCACCTGGTCTGGGGTAGTCGTGGCTCCCAGGCTGAACCGGATGCTCTCGTGAGCTGCGCGTGGATCGTTTGGGTGCATAGCTCCGATGACCCTCGAGGGTTGCGGAGAGCGCGCCGCACACGCTGATCCGGCTGACACGGCGATGCCCACCTGGTCGAACCGAACCACGAGGTCGGCTGCTGAGTGGTAAGGAAACCTGACGTTCAAAATGTGCGGGCTGAGTTCACCTGCTCCGTTCCTCTCAACAGCTGGAATAATTTTTTTTATACCCCGGAAAAGCTTGTCACGGAGAGCCCCTACCCGCTTTGCCTCGCGGGCACGCCGGCTAGAGGTGACGGTGAGCGCGGTAGCAAGGGCGGCAATTGTGGGGACAGCTTCTGTCCCAGACCGGACTCCAAACTCCTGTCCCCCGCCGGTAACAACGGGTTTGAGCTTAGGGGTTGAAGCTCTCACGTAGAGCATGCCGACACCCTTCGGTCCACCGATCTTGTGCCCGGAGAGCGTCATGAGGTCGGCACCTAAAACGTCCGGGTTGCAGTCGAGGTACGCGAACGCCTGCACCGCATCGACGTGGAAGAGCGGGTACCGTCTTGTGCCCCTCGCGTTTCGGATGAGCTCTGAGATTTTTTTGACCGGCTGGATTACACCCGTCTCGTTGTTCACGTACATGACCGAAACGAGCACGGTGCGGTCATCGATCGCACGTTCGATTTCAGAAATATCTACGGCGCCGTTCGCGTCGACGGGGACCACGACAACATCAACACCAGAATTCTTGAGGTCCATCGCGGTCTCGTACACCGAATCGTGCTCAACTGCTGAAATGATAATCTTGGGCGTCCAACCGTGCTCCCGGATGCTCCCCCTGAACGCCAGGTTATTTGCCTCGGTAGCTGATCCGGTAAACACAACCTCACGGAAACGGGCGGCTGGGTCGATGCCGAGGGCGCGGAGCGCGGTCTCTCGCGCGTGGTCAAGTGCTCCGATTGCGAGCTGACCGAACGAGTGGGTAGAGCCCGGGTTACCGAAGTTTTTGAGCTGAGAAATGAGCACCCGCCGGACAGAGGGATCCGTGGGCGTAGACGCTGCGTGGTCGAGGTATATCGGGCTCTTCATTTCTGGTTACCACACAATGGTACCACCCAACCTGCTCATTGACAAAATAGGCTGTATATGCTTAAATTATAGACAGCTAACAGAGTCTGAACGCATTTAAAACTAAAAGGAGAAAGGAGTGCGTCATGAATGCTATGACAACGCTCACACAGAGCGAGATCAACGACCTCTTTCGAGAGGTTGAAGAGATGAGAGAAGAGGATCTCGCTAAGCTCTCAATGTCGGTAAAGGTGATCTGCGTAACCCCAGACCGACCGCACATCGCGATGGTTAAGAACCGAGAAAAGCAGATCTCGGAAACCGTCATAAAAAAATCCGGGTGGGAACTTCCGGGTGGCGGGGTGAAGCTCGAGAACCTCCGTGAAACACCCCAAGATGCGGCGATCAGGGAGTTC
>JAYSOF010000002.1:0-5796 GCA_043723165.1 bacterium | reverse complement strand
CTTTTTAACCCTTGAGACGCTCGCGGGTCTTCTTGCTCGAGAAGGTTCGGAGGTAGTAGAGCTTAGACTTGTGAACCTTCTTCGGAGAAGAGATCACCTCAATCTTTGCGATGGACGGTGAGTGGATTGGAAAAACCTTCTCGACACCGACCTCAGAGAGGACAGCACGAACGGTGAACGTGGCACCCGCCTCCTTCCCGTGTTTCCGAGCGAGCACGATACCCTCGAAGGAGCTCTGGCGTTCCTTCTCACCTTCCTTAATCCGTTCCCACACGCGAACTTTCGCGCCTGGCTTGATTCGTTCCATTACTGACGGTTCCATATGTGGTTCAAGGTTACCGTTTTAGACGCAGTGAGTCAAGGAGCGACGAGAGCTCGGGGGTGAGGTCAGCCTCTACCCGCACCCGCCTACCACCAACCGAAAACTCTATCGAGGAGGCGTGGAGGAAGTGACGCCCGAGTGAATAGATGTCCGCCTTCGGTCCGTAGAGGGCGTCCCCTACAACCGCGTTACCGATCGAGGCCAGGTGAACACGGATCTGGTGCGTGCGACCAGTCTCCGGGGTTACCCTGAGGAGCACTGCCTCAACCTGATCGGGTGCGCCGAATCGCTCCAAAACCTCGTAGTTCGTTACCGCCTCCCGGACCATCTTCATAGTTTTCGCCGTGACACTCCGCTTGGTCGTCCCAGGCTTCAACCCGATCGGCCGGTCGATCCGATCCCTGTCTTTCAAAACGTCACCACGGACGAGAGCTAGGTAGGTCTTCTTCACCGAGTGCTCTTGAAACTGACGCTTCATGTCCTCAAAAAAAGCTTGAGTTCGAGCAACTATCACCACCCCCGAAGTCTCACGGTCGAGGCGGTGCACTATTCCGGGCCGATCAGCCGGACTGTCACCCACCTTAGCAACCTCCGGGTACCGTTCCTTCACCCACTCGGCCAAAACTAACCCCTCACACTTGGCCCCGGGACGTGATCCAGCTCGGGTAGCATGAACAAGAACCCCCGCTGGCTTAGCAACAGCGATAAACTCCGGCTCCTCTAGGATGACCTCGGGTTCCATACCAAAAAGGATACCCCAGTGATCCAAAAAACGCAACAAAATAGAGGGTTTTACAGCTTTTAGGCTCTAAAAAGCTTGCTTTTTTCCTTAACCTATGATACCGTAACCACATCACCCAACGACGGGTGCTTTTTTATGGGGACATACGTTATCTCAATTTTAGCTTCAATCATCATGTTCGCGGTTCCAAATACCGCCGAGCTTCCCGTTGCGCCAGCTTCTACGCTCCCAACGGGGATCATCTCTGTCGCCAACGCTGCCGAGCGCGAGGTTACCACCCTCGAGAAGAAAGTTGAGCGCTACTCGGTAACCCTCACGGCCTACTCGAGCACCCCCGAGGAAACCGATGACTCGCCGTTCATCACCGCTTCTAACACGCGGGTACACGACGGAATCGTGGCCACGAATTTCCTTCCCTTCGGCACGAAGGTGAAGATTCCGGCCCTCTTCGGCGATAAGGTCTTCACCGTCGAGGACCGCATGCACCAGCGGAAGCAGGGTTTTGTTGATATCTGGATGCCGACCAAGGCAGCTGCCATCCGCTTCGGCATCACGAAAGCTGAAATCGAGGTGGTCGCCGACGAGAGCTAACGGTTATCACCGCTCCCGTGCACAACTCCGCGTTCCTTCCGGGACCGGAGTTTTTCTATGTTCATCGTCGCGAGCGTTTCGAAATCGTACCCGAGCTCGTGGGCGAGTTGGGAGAGAAACCAGAGCACGTCGCCGGCTTCCTTCATGAGCTCGAGACGGAGCGCATCGTTCAACGGCATCCGGTCCCGGATCATCTTGCCGACCTTATCGGCTACCTCACCCACCTCTCCGGCTAACCCTAGGGTCGGGTAGATGAGGTTCTCACCCTGATCCGGATAAACGGCAGTAGATTTTGCAAACTCTTGGTACTCATTGAATGTCATTCAAAACAGTATACCAAACGGTCCGGAGTGCGAGCACCGTAATCACGTGGTAAAATACAGCCACGTAAACTAAAGGAATGGCCACGCATCACACACACCACGCGTCACTCCCCCACCCGTCCCTCGGAACAGAGGTTCGCGTCGGCGCCCGTCTCGCCGCATCTCAGCTCAAACGCGCTAACCCATGGACGAATGTGCTCATCCTCTTCGTCATGGTACTCACCTTCCTGAACCTCGTCGTCGTGAGCGGGATACTCGTCGGACTCATCGAGGGCGCCGTCGTGGCGGTCAAAGAGCGGTACAGCTCTGACATCATGATCACCCCGCTCAAGAACAAGAGTTACATCATAGAGACGCACCCAATCACGAGCGTCATCGACACCCTCCCTGAGGTCGAGGCGTACACCTCCCGCTTCATTGCTGCCGGAACCGTCGAATCAGGCTACAAGGAGACAGCCGCGCAGCGGAAGCCCGGAGACCTCAAGGACGTCGCCTCGACGCAGCTCACCGGCATCGACCCAGAACTCGAGGACCGGGTGAGCCACCTCTCGCACGTCGTCATCCAGGGCTCGTACCTCGAGCGCAACGATTACGATTCCGTCCTCGTGGGAGCGATGCTCCTGAAGCAGTACCTCGACTTCGAGTCTCCGATGTTCACAACCCTCAGCGGCGTATCGATTGGGTCCCGCATCCGCGTCACCGTGAACGGGAACCAGCGCGAGGTAACCGTGAAGGGTATCGTAAAGAGCAAGGTCGACGAGATCGATCGGCGCATCTTTTTCGTAGACCAGCAGCTCCGCGGGCTCATGGGTAAGACCGACTTCAACGCGAGCGAAATCGTTCTGAAGCTAAAGCCAGGTTTTGAACCTACCGCCGTAAAGGCAAAGGTACTCGCAACCGGCGCGGGCGACTTCGCGCGGGTCCAAACCTACGAAGAGGCTGAACCGAAGTTCATCAAAGATATGAAGGAAACCTTCTCGATCCTCGGGAACGCGATCAGTTCGATCGGCCTCGTCGTCGCCTCGATTACCATATTCATCGTCATCTTCATCAACGCAATCACCCGGCGGAAGTACATCGGCATCATGAAGGGAATCGGCATATCCTCCCGCTCGATAGAGATCGCGTACGTCCTCCAGTCGCTCGCGTACGCGTTCGTCGGGTCGCTCATCGGGTTCCTCATCCTCTACGGGCTCATCAAACCATACTTCGACGCTAACCCAATTAACTTCCCGTTCTCTGACGGCATACTCGTCGCCACGCTCCCCGGTACGCTCCAGCGGATCGGGTTCCTCATCCTCACGACGCTCATCGCCGGGTACATCCCCGCAAAGATCGTCATACGGAAAAACACCCTCGACTCAATCCTCGGAAGGTAACACACATGAATACCATGGTTCACGCAAACAAAATTAAGAAGAGCTACCACAACGGAATAGCCGATTTCGAGGTCCTGAAGGGAATAGACTTCGAGGTCAAAGAGGGAGAATTTGTTGCGATCACCGGCCGTTCCGGTTCTGGGAAATCGACACTCCTCTACCAGCTCGGACTCCTCGACCACCCGACGTCAGGCACGCTCGTCATAGACGGCGTCGACTGTGCGACCCTCTCGAGCGACGAGCGAGTCTCGTTCCGCCTCACGAAGCTCGGATACATATTCCAAGACTACGCCCTCCTCCCCGACTTAACCGCGCTCGAAAACGTTGCACTCCCCCTCCTCATGCAAGGAAAGGGACGCCTCGCGTACAGCGAGGCCACCAAGGCGCTCCAGCGCATTGAGCTCGGCGACCGGCTCCACAACCTACCCTCCCAGCTCTCAGGCGGTGAACAGCAGCGCGTTTCTATCGCACGGGCAATCGCTCACCGGCCGAAAATACTCTTTGCCGATGAACCGACCGCAAACCTCGACAGCGAAACCGGAGAGATGGTCGTGCAGACGTTTGCAGAACTGAACCGAGAGGGCCAGACGATCGTGTTCGTGACCCACGAACCCGAGTACGCAGAGCTCGCTGACCGTGTCATCCTCATCAACGACGGACTCATCGTTTCAGAACGACGTGGAACCCAACACCAGCACCACCACAAGGTCTCAGGATAGCTTCGACCAGTCGACGACGTTCCACCACGCGGCGATGTAATCGGCGCGACGGTTCTGGTGCAAAAGGTAGTACGCGTGCTCCCACACATCTAGAGCTAGCACCGGTTTCATTCCGAGCGAAACTGGAGAGTCTTGGTTTGCGGTCGTGAGGATTGAGAGCTCACCCGATGCGCTCCTCACGAGCCATACCCATCCACTCCCAAAAATTCCGAGCGCTGTGAGAGAAAACTTCTCTTTGAACATGTCGAAGGTTCCGAAGGTTGCACCTATTTCCCCAGCGAGCGTACCCACCGGTTCGCGGGATCCACCGGGACCCATCACGTTCCAGAAGAACGAATGGTTCAGGTGTCCACCCCCGTGGTTCCGAACCGCGCTCCGAACATCCTCGGGAACCGACGCGAGATCGCGGAGAAGATCTTCGAGCGAAACCTCACCGAGCTCTGGGCGCTTAGCGATCATCTCGTTCAGCTTCGCCACATACGTAGCGTGGTGCTTCGCGTGGTGGATTTCCATCGTCTTTGCATCGATGAAGGGTTCGAGCGCATCGTACGCGTAAGGAAGCTTAGGGAGTTCTTGCATAGCCTTCAGTATAACTTAACCTGCCGGTTACGGCAGGTTTTCAGAAATTTTCGTAGCCTCAATGAACATGAAGAGCGGAATCTCTTTCCGCGCGGTATCCTCTGCCCACGCGCGCGGACCCTTCTGGCTCGTCCGGTGCGATATCCACTCTTCGAGACCGGTGATTGCAAAACCGTTCCTCCGGAACGCTTTCATATAGTACTGCATCGAACGGTGGAACGAGTACGTGAGGTGAGACCCAGGTGTTCCCGGGTGCATATCTATCTTCTCTTTTGACTCTGAGAGGTACCCGTCCACCCGGCGGTACTGTATCTTCTCTTTCTCGTCCCAACCCCACGAGCTCTTCTTCGGAACCCGGAATGCGGGGTGGTTCAAAACGAGCATGAGCTTCCCGTTCGGTTTGAGCGTCCTCGCCACCTCGGCAAAAACTTTCCCCGCATCCGACATGTTCTGAATCGAGAGCACCGCGATCGCCTTATCTACCGACGCGGTATCAACCATCGGGAGCCGTTCGGCGTTCCCCCGGTGGAACGAAATCCCCTCAGGTGCACGTTCGCGGGCAATCTCAACCAAGCGCGGAGAGATGTCCACGCCGATCACGCGGGCGCCCGCAGCACGGAACGCGCGTGAGAATAGCCCCTGCCCGCACCCGACGTCCAGAACGTTCTCCCCCTCTCTGATCGCCGCGAGGCGCATCAGGTTCGGGAGTATCACCGCCCCCTGGTACGTATCTTCACCTGCTTCTAAGAGCTCATCGTACCAATCCGCAACCTTGTTCCACGATGTGCCCTTTTTCATTCGGACTACTTGAGGAGCTCCTGGATGTGAGCCTTGTCGAACCCGATGATAATGGATCCGTCTATGTCGATTACCGGAACGCCCAGCTGGCCGGATTTCTTGATCATATCCTCGCGCGCCTTGAGGTCGGTCGCGACGTCCTTCTCCTCAAACGGGATGTTGTTTGCGGTGAAGTATGCTTTCGCCATTTTGCAGTAGACGCAGGATGGGGTACTGTACACGGTTACGTTGTGCATGGTGTGTTTGGTTTGTTTATTTCCTTTCTCTTAATTGTACCCTGCCCGTCAAGTGTGGTCATTATACCAAAAAGTTCGGACTTACTTCCAGCAGAATCCTGACTAAC
>JAYSOF010000001.1:0-1086 GCA_043723165.1 bacterium | reverse complement strand
CCGAGATTGAACCCCTCGGGGCCGTTCCGACCTTTGACGTGACAGTAGCCGAAGTCCACGCCTTCGACGCCGAGGGTATCTACATCTCGAATTGTGGCGAGCAAGGTTTGGAGGACGGAGAGTGCTGCACGCTCGCCGATCTCTACCCTACGAAGTGTGACGATTTCGCAGACTTCCTCCGCACGATCAAGTTCGCGTTTCTCTACGCGAAAACGGTCACACTTCTACCAACGCCGTGGCCCGAAACGAACGAAGTCATGCGGAGAAACCGGCGCATAGGGCTCTCCCCCGCCGGAACCGCCCAGTTCGTAGAAACGCACAACTGGACAACGCTACGAACGTGGCTCAATGAAGGCTACGCGGAGGTCCGGAAATACGACACGATCTACAGCGAGTGGTTTGGCGTTCGCGAGTCGATCAAGAAAACGACCTCCAAGCCCGGAGGATCAACTCCGCTCCTTGTTGGATGTCTTTCCGGGACGAACCAATCTCATGTCGGCGAAGAGTTCATCCGCAGAATGAGAGAACGAGGTACATCACCTCTGGTGGGCTACGTTCAGGAGGCCGGATACCACGTAGAGCCGGACGTCATGGACCCCGAATTCACGGTTGTCTTCGAATTCCCAACAAGTGGTCCCGGGGGGCCAAGCCAAGCGGAAGTGCCGGTGTGGGAGAAAGCGGCCCTCGCTGCGCTCGTTCAGCGCTACTGGAGCGACAACGCGGTGAGTGCCACGTTCTCCTTCCTCCCCGAAGAGGCGAAAGAGATTCGTAGCCTGATCAGGGCGTTCGAGGGGCAGCTGAAAACGCTCTCGTTCCTCCAGATCGATACCAACGCGTACCCACAGATGCCTTACGAGGCGATCGATTCAAAAACGTTCGAAGAGACTCGCTCGAAGATCAAACGAATGGACTGGGAAGCGATGTACGCCAGCGGAGATGACGCGAACGGGGATAAATACTGCGACTCTGATCGCTGCGAACTCCCCCGTTAGGGAACAATCTCGCCTTCCCCGGCGTTGTCCCACAAGACCAGCCGCGGAAGAAAGACGACGGGAAGTGTCCAAAACGATCGCCGAACAGCATGTC